>NZ_JBFNXW010000001.1:0-302704 GCF_040811775.1 Balneola sp. MJW-20 | reverse complement strand
TTTTTATCGTCAGTGGCTTTTGGCATGGTGCAAACTGGACATTTATTGTCTGGGGAGCATTAAATGCACTTTACTTCCTTCCTCAGATGCTCATCGGAAATAATCGAAACCATTTAGATATAGTGGCTGAGGGATCCATCTACCCCGGCTTAAAAAATATCACCAAGATATTGGTGACGTTTGTACTAACGGTCTTTGCATGGATCTTTTTCCGGGCTGAAAGCTTATCTCATGCTTTTAGCTATCTACAAGGCATATTTACCCACAGTATTTTCTTGGGTACCGAAATCAGTTTAGTAGCCCAGATGATACCTATTCTTGGCTTGCTCGTCTTTTTTATAATGATCGAATGGCTGGGCAGAGAAAATGAATATGCTATTGAAAAAATGGGCCTAAACTGGCCGCCTTATCTTCGATATGCAATGTATTACTCTTACATCATTATCATCTTCTTCTTTGGAGGCAGTCAACAAGAATTTATTTACTTCCAATTTTAGACTATATGAAAAAATTTATAACTAAGGTTATCCTATTTCTGGTACCTGTTTTAGTGTTATCCTACCCTGTCGACCTGATGCTATCCAGTTTTCTTAGCCAACAGGAATCTGTGAGTTTTAAAGGAGGAGAATTTTCAGTATGGAATGATATTTTTGATAATAAAATAGATTCCGAAGTTGTGGTTTATGGTAATTCAAGGGCCTGGGTTCAATTTAATCCTCAAATAATTTCAGACAGTACTGGTTATCAGGCCTATAACCTGGGGATCGATGGACATAGCTTCAATATCCAGTATTTACGACATAAGCTTTTTCTCAAGCATAATGAGAAACCCGAGATAATTCTGATGAGCGTGGACTTTTCCACCTTTGAAAAGAAGCCTGAGTCTTACAATTATAATTATGCCCAGTTCCTTCCTTATATGCTATGGAATGAGGACATCAAAGAATACACCCAGCAATTTGAGGGTTTTGACAGAATAGAGTACAGTATTCCTCTGGTAAGATATTTCGGAGAATTCACCCATTTTCTAAAAGCCGTAAGTGTCAGGCTTGATGAACAGTCAAAGAGTCCGCGTGAGGATGGATATAAAGGGATCGAATCGGAATGGAATAATGATCTAAAAATCGCTCAAAGAGACCAACCGAAACTCAATGTTGCTCAGGATCCAAAGAACATTGAGCTCTTCGAAAAATTCCTTAGTGAATGTAAGGAAATGAATATTGAAGTGGTTCTGGTACATGCCCCCATGTACAATGAGGCTATGGAATTTATAGACAACAATGACGAAATACTGCAGATCTTTACTGATATTGCTGAAAGAAATGATCTGGTTTTTCTTGATTATTCAGATGTAGATATGAATAGCAACACAAATTACTTTTATAATGGCACCCACCTGAATGCAAAAGGATCAAACCTGTTTACCTCCATTCTGATGGAAGACCTGAAAAAATCAGCTGCCTTGAAAAACCTCGCAAGTAACTAGATAGCCTTTGCTCCGGCCATTTCATGGATCTTATTCCATTCCTCTTCGGTTACCGGAGTGATCGAGAGTCTGATTCTTTTCAGCAGCGTCATATCCTGAAGAGCAGATTCTTCTTTGATGGCATCCCTTGTAACAGGCTCTTTAAATTTCTGTACGAATTTCACATCAACCAGCTGCCAGGTCGGGTCTTCTTCACTGCTTTTTTTGTCGAAGTATTTTGAATCGGGATCGAACTGAGTAGGGTCCGGATAAGGTTCACTGGCTACTTCCATAGTGCCTACAATCACCGGTGGTTTTACATTTGAATGATAGAAGAGAATACCATCTCCCACTTTCATGTCGTCTCTCATGAAGTTCCGGGCTTCATAATTACGGATACCGTCCCAGGGCTCAACCTGATCTTTTTCCAGATCATCGATACTGTAAGCATAAGGTTCCGATTTCATCAGCCAGTATTGTCTTTTACTCATTTTACTCATTGATTTAATTAGAATTAGCTAGTGATCCTTCCAGATTCAGGAACGGTATTTCGATATGTACCACAAAATTGTTTCCCTTAGCATTCCATCAAAATCGGTTGAAGGCTCCCATCCCAACTCATTTTTAATCTTGGATGCATCTATGGCATACCGGAAATCATGTCCCGGCCGGTCCGTTACAAAACTGATCAGATTTTTATAATCACCTTCCGGCCCCTCACCCACTTCTTCATTCAGGATCTCACATATATTTCTGACCAGCTCGATATTCTTCCACTCGTTATTTCCCCCTATGTTGTAGGTCTCACCAGCTCTTCCCTGTTTAAAGACCCTTTCCAGTGCTGTACAGTGATCTTTCACGAATAACCAGTCACGGACATTCTCTCCTTTTCCATACACCGGTATCGGTTCTTTGTTTATCGCTTTTTGTATTACTACGGGGATCAGCTTTTCATCATGCTGATGAGGTCCATAATTATTGGAACAGTTGGTGGTTACAACATCCATACCATAGGTCTTATAGTATGCTCTGACGATCATATCGCTTCCTGCTTTAGATGCTGAATAAGGTGAATTTGGAGCATAGGGAGTCTCCTCCGTAAAATATCCCTCATCATCCAGCTCTCCGTATACTTCGTCCGTGGATACATGAAGAAACCTGGCACCGCTTTCCTGAAACTCTTCTCTTCCCCATAATACCCTGCACTCTTCAAGGATATTAAAAGTACCTACTACATTAGACTGAATGAAAGGTTCAGGGCCCTTAATGGAATTATCTACATGTGATTCCGCTGCCAGGTGAAATACGCCATCAGGTTTGAAGTGCTTAACGATCTTGTTTACTTCCTTTCGGTCAACAAGATCTACTTTTTTAAAGTGATATCGGTCAGAGCTTTTCAGGGTTTTTAGGTAAGACAGATCTGAAGCATAAGTCAGCTTATCCAGATTAAGGATCTGCCATTCAGGATTATTTTCAAGTAAATACAATATCAGGTTCGAACCGATAAATCCGGCTCCCCCGGTTACAATGATCTTCATTTAAACAGGTCTTGTTCTTCTAATTCTTTTAAGTAAGGTAGTTTGCAGTCTTTATCGGACAGAACACAATCTTCGACCCGCCAGTCTATACTGATTGAAGGATCATCCCAGCGGATTCCCCTCTCGCCTTCCGGGTTATAATAGTCAGAACACTTATAACTGATGATAGCCTCATCGGACAGCACACTAAATCCATGGGCAAATCCCTCCGGGATGAAAAATTGCTTCTTGTTAGATTCGGAAAGTTCCAGACTATAATATTTCCCAAACGAATCTGAAGAACGCCTCAGGTCAACAGCGACATCAAGTATTCGTCCTTTCAGACACTGTATAAGTTTTGCCTGAGGACTACGGATCTGGTAATGTAATCCCCTGAGTGTTCCTGCCCGGGAGCGAGAAACATTATCCTGCACAAATGAGACCTGTATACCTGCTTCTTTAAAAACAGATCGGCGGTATGACTCATAAAAGTAGCCTCTGTCATCTTCGAACACTCTGGGCTCGATGATGTAAAGTCCACTGATCGAAAGCTTTTTAATGTTCATTCAGATAAATTATTCAACATTTCACTGAGGTCTGATTTCCAGTCATTTATTATGACTCCCTCAACGGCCTTTGCTTTTTCAATACCAAGCAGCGAGAAGTTAGGCCTTTTGGCTTTGGATGGAAAGGCTTCGGAAGAAACGGCATTAAGACTGACATTGATATATTTTTCCTTAAAAATAGCGGAAGCCAGGTCGAACCAGGTGATCCTGCCTGCTGATCTCAGGTGAAAGATTCCTTGTTTAGAGGACCGTATCAGCTGAAGCGTGTTATTAACAACAGGTTTAGTAAAGGCGGGACATCCCACCTGATCATTTACGACACTGAGTTCATCCCTTTCTGATCCAAGTCTTAGCATGGTTTTTACGAAATTATTACCAAATTCTCCGCAAAGCCAGGATACCCTGATGATAAGATGGTCGGCACCTGAATTTACTATTGCTGATTCACCCATCAATTTACTTTTACCATATTCATTTACGGGGTCTGTAGGTGCATCCTCTGGATATCCTGTCGGGTATTTTTGTTCATCTTCTTCAGAACCCCGAAATACATAATCAGTGGAATAATGAATCAGTTTAATGTTCTTTTGTGCACAGATGTCTGCAATGACGCCGGGTGCAACACCGTTGATCAGCTCCGCTTTTTCGGGCTCATCTTCTGCCTGGTCTACTTTGGTATAAGCAGCACAGTTGACCAATACCTGGGGTTTCTCCTGTTCTAATACCTTTCTGATGGCAGACCTATCAGAGATATCCAGTGCTTTCCTGTTTAACGCGGTAAATTCTACGTCAAGACTTTCTAACTCAGAAACCCACTGTTTTCCCAGCTGTCCGCCGGCTCCAATCACGAGATATTTCATGATCTCTGCACAAGTTCATTTGCAAGACGGTAAGACTCCGGCGTTCCGGCATCGGTCCACCAGCCCATCATGATCGAACTCTTCATCAACCCGTTACGTATATAATAATTGTTTACGTCTGTGATCTCGAGTTCACCTCTGCCGGAGGGTTTGAGGTTTCGGATACAATCAAAAACCTCAGAATCATAGAAATAGATACCGGTTACTGCATAATCCGATTTTGGCTTATCCGGTTTTTCTTCAATAGACAACACTTTTTGACCCTCAAGTTCAGCAACCCCATATCTTTGGGGATCTGCTACTTTTTTGAGCATGATCTGAGCACCCCTTCCGCTGTAGTTTTTGACAGCACTCTGTAATGAAGCTTCAAAGATATTATCACCCAGAATAACCACAAACGGCTCATTTCCGGCAAAATTCTCAGCCAGACCCAGTGCCTGAGCAATACCTCCCGCTTCGTCCTGAACTTTGTAAGTAAACCGGCAGCCAAAGTCTTTACCCGATCCCAGCAGATTCACTACATCACCCATATGATCGGTACCTGTAACGATCAGAATCTCTTCGATCCCGGCTTCTGTCAGCTTTTCGATCGGGTGATAGATCATAGGCTTATCCCCAACCGGGAGAAGGTGTTTATTCGTAACCTTTGTAAGAGGATAAAGCCTTGAACCGGTTCCGCCGGCCAGTATTATTCCTTTCATGTATTTAAATTTTTGCCCTAAAGTAAGAATTGAATCACTTTATTACCCAACGGGACCTCTATTTGCTGCAATAACTCATTAAAACAAACTAATATCATTATAAATCTACGAATTGTTAAATTGTCGGCCACACAGATACTAAAAATCTGTCTTTACCCCAACAGACATCACAGAACCGGCAACTGAATTGATAAGATCCCAATACATATCAAAGACAGTTCGATTAAGCATACTGATAATACTGTCTGTATTGACGACTGTATCTTTAGATGCACAAACAGTAACTCCTGCTTCAGGAGGTACAGGAATTTCTGCAGATAATTTTGCGACCGGCACATGGACCACGCTTAATGGTCCAATAATTACTGAGACTGCCCCGGGGCAAATTCAGGCAGGACAAATAAGGCTGGAAGCTCCAACCGGTTTTGAATGGGACACCGGGGGGACCACCCCAACTATCACTGTTGGGGCGCAAAAATCACAGCGAATCACTGCAAATTACGTCAGTCGCACCTCTGATGAGGTAGTGTTTAGTGTTAACGGTTCCAGTGCGGGTTCACCGCCGAATAATATTCATACCCTAAGCATAGGTAATCTCAGGATCCGGCCTACGCAAGGGACACCTTTGATCAGTGGTAATATCAGGAATTTAGGGTCTTCTGTTCCTGGCGGTACTATTAATTACGGTACCTTATCAATCACAGCTGGTGCAGATGCTAATGTCCGGGTAGAATCAGATCCGGACGCATCCGGCACCCTCGTCGCTGAACAGGATCTGGAAGCAGGGCAATCTTTAACTGTATATGCCAACGTCCGTGATCAGTTTAACAATTTCAAGCGGACAACCAATGCCAGCTGGGCGTTGACCAATAATACTGGCGGAATCAACCCTGCTGATCTGAGTTCATCAGGTAATACAGCTACTCTCACAGCAAATTTTACTGGTACAACACAAATACAGGCCAGTGTTGCAGGAATTAATGCCGTTCTGTCCGGCACCATCACTGTGATTCCATCAGACCCGGCTTCTCTAACTATAAATACTCAACCTTCTTCTGGTGTGACCGCCGGTCAGGCCTTCCCTGTTCAACCAGTAGTAGAAATCCGTGATGCATTCAGTAATTTGGTTACCACCGATGATTTTTCTTTGGTTACCGCCTCTGTTCTTACAGGAAACGGAAGCCTAAGCGGTACGAGAACAGTTAGAGTCTCCAACGGTTTAGCCAACTATGCCGATCTTTTTGCTACGGTATCCGAAGTAATTACTTTAGAATTCACTTCCCCTGGGCTTGGATCTGTAACATCCGATCCGGTCACCGTAAACCCTGCACCGGCAGATAGTCTTATATTTTTGGTACAGCCAGGCAATGCAGGACTTAACACAGCTCTTGACCCATCGGTTGAAATACAATTAGTAGATGAATATTCCAACACAGTAACACAACCGGGTGTTGCCGTATCGCTCAATCTGGTATCCGGTACGGGAAACATCAGCGGAAATACTGCTGTAACCAATGCTTCTGGGTTGGCTGTATTTAACTCATTGAGTTTTGACCAGACCGGCACTAAGATCATTGATGCCAGTTCGAATGGATTAAATAATTCAGTTCCAAGTAATTCATTTACAATTGCTAATGCCGGACAACTGGCCGGTTTCAGAGTGGTCTCGACAACAGGTGGAAATATAGGAAGTCAGACTGCCGGGATTCCCTTTAACATACGGATTGAAGCCGTGGATGGGTTCGGAGCCCTGCTGGACGGAAGTGACGGAAAAGATAATTTTACAGGTAATGCAGACCTGAGCACTAACAGCATTTTTTCTACGGGTACAGCAGTTAGTAACCTCGGACCATTCGTAAACGGGGTTCTGGATCCTGTTGACATCACCCTCTTAAAAGCAGATCCGAACGGTATCCTAACAGCTACTAATAGTGCCGGTACTGAAAGTGGAAGCAGTGATGCTTTCATTATTAATCCGGCTCAGGCATTGGCTGACAGTTCTTTTTTCTCCATCTCTACCGATACACTTATTGCTGGTAGTGGTAATGCAGACATCCTGATCACTTTGAGGGATGAATTTGGAAACCCTTTAAAAGCCGGCGGTGATAATGTAACAATAAGCAGATCAGGAATCGGTACTCTTTCACCCGTCACCGATAATGGAGACGGCACCTACAGTGCTACCATAACAGCGCCAAATAATACCGGATCAGCAATAATTAATGTTTTCCTGGATAGTTCACCGGTACCCTCAAATAATCCACAGATCATATTTACCAACGGCCCATTATCAACTTTTCTGATTGAAGCGGTTGGAGGCGGCCCTGTTGCTGATCAGATTGCCGGAGTTCCTTTCGATATACAGATAACCGCTAAGGATGCCTTTGGGAATACTATTACTGAATTTGACAGCACAAACTCGAATGTCATCATAAGTTCCGATGCTGATCTTATTATAGGCGAAGGGAGTACTCCTGACTTCACAGACGGTTTATTAAGCAGCTATACTATCAATATCAGTAAGGCCGGTAACACTTCAATAAACGCCCGCTGGACCGCAAATCCTGAATCCGGAAGCAGTAACGTCTTTAATGTAAATCCTGCAGAGGCAGACCCTGCAAATTCAACGATTACACCGGGAAGAAATTTCTTGCAGAATGACGGATCTGATAACACTTCCATTACAGTGCAGCTGTTTGATGAGTTTGGAAACTCGTTGACCACGGGTGGTGACAATGTCGTTCTTAATGTCTCGACCGGAGCTTCCTTAAGCAGTGTCACTGATAATGGAAACGGTACCTATACTGCCCAGTTAACAGCCGGAGTTTTACCCATTGATGTTACAGTTAGTGGCGTATTAAACGGAAGCCCTATCGGCGATACCGCTGTAATTACTCTTTCACTGTTCAATGTCTGGGACGGTAATTCCGGAGGCGGGAATCCTGCGGGAAGAACGGACTGGGGAAATCCAGCCAGATGGTCTCTTGGAATACCAACGATCGGACAGGTAGTCTTAATTCCGAGCGGACAAACTTACTACCCGATTATTGACGGAGAAGATCCCGTGCTGGATATTCTAAGGATTGAGTCGGGTGCCAGTGTAGTATTAACCGGGAGAAATCTTACGATTAATAATGAAATTTCAGGTTTGGGAAGTTTCTCCAGTATCAACGGAAGCTTAAATATCGCCGGTAATTCAACGATCAGTAACCTTATTGCAGGATCTTCGACCGTTAATCTGAATGGAGATTCCCAACAAACTATAGCCGGAGATTTTTCAGCCAATCTGATTAACGTTCAAAATGATCTAGAAATAAACGGCTTCTTTGAGACATTTACAGACCTAAATATTGATCCGGGAACAAGACTCGATCTTATAGAAGGTTCTGAACTTTTCGTTATCGGGGATATTAACTTAAACGGATCCTTAAATGCTGTAAACTCCTCTATTCGATTAAGCGGTAATATTAATGGAACCGGTATATCATTAACCAATACTGCATTAAGGCTTGATGGTAGTAATCTACAACTAATCGAAGGAATAAGCAGTCTTCGTAATCTTACCATAGATAACCCTGCCGGTGTGCAAGTACTAAATGATCTGACTGTTACAGATACCCTCTTTTTCTCTTCAGGTACCTTGACTCTCAACTCTGGCTTAAGTCTTGTTAGTACAGTTCAGACCGGAAATACACAAAATCTACGCATTCTCAGAGAAATAACCGGTAATCAGGGCTGGAGATTGCTCTCATCTCCTCAGGCTACCGATTATGGCAATTTTCTGGATGGAGTCATTACCCAGGGCTATAACGGTGCTTTTTACTCCACTGGCTCTCTTCCAGGTGACACTCTGCAGCCCAATGTATTTTATTATGATGAAACCTTTGAAGGCACCGACAATCAGCGTTTCAGAGCACCTTCATCCGCTTCAGAACAGGTAGCCGCAGGTCGCGGACACTTTGTTTATCTGTTTGATGATATTCCTGCAGATCCACTGTACAATACCCCGTTACCCGATACGCTTGATGTTCTGGGATCAGAAAACGACGGTAACGGATTTTCCTTTAACTTCCCGGTAACCTACACCCCTGAAGCCGATACCGGGTGGAATCTGGTTGGCAACCCATTTGCTGCCACCATAGACTGGGATGATGGTAACTGGACCAAGCAGAATATGGATAATGTGATCTATATCTGGGATGAAAGTGCAAATGATTATCTAACGTGGAATGGTACCGCCGGGTCTTTGGGTGAAGGCCGTGTTAAACCCTTCCAGGCGTTTTGGGTAAAAGCCAATGGTAATGGTCCTCCCCGTCTCAGAGTTGACAAAGAAACAAAAACTGTGGGTGGTACATTTTATAAAGAAGTCCGGGAAGATAAACCGGTTATCGAGTTACTGCTGGAATCTGGTGATCTGCGTAAGACCACTCATATGAGTTTCCAGGCGGAAGGCAGTTATGGTAAAGATACACTTGATGCCTATCGTCTCCTGCCTTTCGATACGGATACCTACCTTGAATTATACACTTTATTCAATGACGGGACACAGATTTCCATCAACAATTTACCGCGCGATTTCGGTATTCCGATTGAGATCCCGCTGTATGTAGGAGGATTTGATCAGGGCCAGGCATTGAACGGGCCATTTGAACTATCGTGGCCGGTATTCCAGGATGTACCGGATGGCTGGACCATACTTTTAATTGACCGGGAGACAGGTACGGAGATCAACATGAAGGAGCAGGTGTCTTATTCTTTTAACCTGAACGGCAGCCGCTCAAAAGCATCATTTATCCGAAATACGATTGATAATTTTAAACTAATTGAAAAAAACCGGTCAAAGATCAGCAGTTCACGGTTCATGCTGAATATCCTCCCCGGAGAAGATGCAGACGGGCTACCCTCCACATTTGAATTATATAATAATTATCCCAATCCTTTTAACGCCTCTACTACTATTCGTTTTGCCACACCCCTTGAGGGACCGGTAAATCTTGAGGTATACGATGTACTCGGAAGAAAAGTAGCTACTCTTGCCGATCGTAATTTCCAGGCAGGTTACCATGATATCCGATGGAGCAGCAGCGGTCTGGCAAGCGGAATATATATCTATCGGCTTGTTACCAGTGGCGGTACATTTGTGAAAAAAATGTCTCTGATTAAGTGATAAAGGTGCTATTCCTGAATAATTATTAAGACTCTCTAATATTTGTAACTTGATTTATTAAAGAATTTTAATAATTTAAGTTTATCCAATACACATTAGAAGGGAACACGTACTCCTTAAAACAATCTAACTGTACATTGATCAGGAAAAAATGAATTTTCCATCTGAGTTAAAAGCGTAACAAACCGCTACCCTTTTACCTCTTAAACTATAAAAGGTGCAGTAAAATGACCGATACACAAGAAATTATCTTTACTATGGCCGCAATGGTGCTCTTTTCCACCATTCTTCTAAGTGCCAACAGAATGATCCTTCGAAACGACACTATGGTCGTTGAAGGTGAACTGGAATACGAAGTAATTGCCCTGGCTAACAATATTATTGAAGAATCAAGAGTAACCGCATTTGATGAAGAAACTGTAACTGGTTTCGTACCGATCAATATACCTACCGACTTTACTGCTATTGGAGTAGATGTGGGGGAAACAACTTCTGACCGGAGTACTTTTGATGATTTTGATGATTACGATGGCTGGTCAGGTACTATCACTACAGAACAAGGAGACTATACCGTATCTAGTGAAGTTACCTACCTGAATTCAAGCACTCTTCAGCCAACCACATCTAAATCAACGCTGAAGCAGATTACGGTTACCATAACTAATGAGTTTTTGACAAGAAATACTGCAAATGGTGAAACTGAGAAAGAGTACGCATTTCAGTTCATCAGAAGTTATTACGCAGACTAAAGGACCGGATAGAAAATGAATCTAGGATTAGTACTTAGTTACATCGTTGCCGCTATAATAACTATGGCGCTGCTTACCATGAACATGGGAGTGCAGCGAAGTACGGCGGAATTAACACTTCTGAATATGAAGAAGAATCACATGACCTCCATTACGGAAATGTTAGAGTACGATATCAGCAAAACTGCTTACGAGATCAGCGGACCCATTGCTGACGCTATAAAAGTAGCCGATTCTACCAGTTTTGCTTTTGAAGCAGACATTGATAACGATGGCGATATCGATCTGGTTCGTTGGGACTTTACCATACTCCCGGTAACGGGAACAACGAACCCTAATGATCGCATTCTAAGACGAACGTACATCAATGATGTCAATAATACTGCGATGATCCCTGTCAATACCGACATCACCGACATTACACTGGGAGCCATTGATATGAATTTTGAATATTTCATGGGAACCGGGTCCGGCACTCCCTTATCAACACCGGTACTTACACAGGCTTCCCGAAATAATATTGCACAAATACAGGTCTCACTCACCCTGGAAAGTGATGTTACGATCAGCAATAATGTTTCGGATGCAGGACGAAGAGTCCGGACACACTACGAGAAACTTTTTTCACCTGTTAATTTAAACAACTAGAATTATGGGACGAGCTTTATTAATTATATGTGCAGGTGTATTCATCAGTCTTGGTATCGTCAGTATTGGCGCAAATACCCAGACAGAGGGAATCACTACAATGAATGTGGATTATGCCAGTGAGGTACAGGCAAAGAATACCGCTCTGACTGCAATTCAGCTTGCTATGGAAGAGATCAATCAGGACGACAGCTGGCAACCTACACAGGGTTCCCCCTGGAAACCGGATATCGATGGTGCAAATGTATCCTTTTATTATGATGTGATCAGTGCTGGAGCTACTTACATGGATCCGGATGTGATCCGGGTTTACTCTACCTCCACTTATGGCGGTTCCACTAAGAACATTATTGCCACCTACGAAAAACAGGCCTTGAGTTATCTTCCGGAATACAAGTCAGCCCTGTCGTTTGCAACGGATCAGTTCACTTTTGCTATGGATGGTAGTTCCACTATTAATGGTAATGACCGAACCGGCACCTGTGCAGACCTTCCCGGTGTTGCAGTGATCGACAATAAATCAGAGAACGAAGTAAATAACAATAAAGTAGCTCCAAGCGGAACTAAAGGGATCTCTGGAGACCCTGATGTATTCCTGGATCCTACTCTTTCTTATGAGCCGGTAGATGAACTGGTAGCCCGACTTGAAAACCTTCCAACCACTACCAGACTATCCGGAAATTATAAAGGCACTCTGGGTACTGCTGATGATCCCGGTGTATTTTTTGTGGAAGATTATACCAAACTCACCGGTGGAATTACTGAAGGTTACGGTATCATGGTGATTCGTACTAATGGTGAGCTTTCATATGAAGGTGAGCTGGATCTGGCCGGTAATCTCACCTTTAATGGACTTGTGATTTTTGAAAATGCATTCGCAATGAATGGTAGAGGTACTCCGACCATCAATGGTTCGGTACTGGTAGGAAATACGAAAAACGTAACTGACCTGAATGTGGATATCTCCGGTAATATTTCCCTGCAGTATGACTGCCTCGCTAAAGAATATGCTGACTTAGCCGCTGCAAAAGCTATCAAACAAAACCGTTATTCCCAGGTTTCTATGTTTGAATAAAATCCAAACTTACTCCGTTTGTAAAGCCATCCCGAGCCAACGGGATGGCTTTTTTGTTTCAGAAAGCGATTAATAATTTATAATTGGTATCTGCAGGTAATAATGATGAAATTATATCATTCAAAATAAGAGATATCATGCGTTTCAGTATTTTATATACCCTTTTGCTTCTATTCCTGTTATTACCCTTTGGATCACAGGCACAGGAAAGGACTTCTAATATTACAGTATCAGCCCAGGTAGTTCCTTCTGTATCCGGGGTTGAGCTTCAGTCATTAAAATCACTTACCCTTTCCAGAGATGATGCAGTAGATGGAATTATCAGTATCAATCCCGGAAGCAGCCAGAATGCAGGTAAGATGGTTGCCATTGGTTCACCAAACTCCGCTATAACAATCAATTATTTTCAATCCAGAGAACTCAGTAACTCCGAAGGGACCGGTGTCATCACTTTTAATTATCAGTTATCCGGCAATCAGATCGATGATCAGAATTCATCAGAACTGATCTTTCAGGACAGCAGAAATCTGAGATTGAGTGAGAATGGTGAATTCTTCATCTGGATCGGAGGAAATATCGACATTACTAATGCCGCTCCTGGCAATTACAGCGGAGATTTTACCCTGGAAATTGAGTATCTATAAGGATGCAGAAGATCCTGTTCCTCATATTGTCCATAACACTTTGTGCTGTCACCGCGACATCTGCTCAGGTGACCAATTTTGGTGATTATGCAAATTATACGCTCACACTGGATGCCTCAACGGCCGATTTGGATTTTGGAACCGTAACCAATCAGGGCGGAACGTATAATATCCCCCTTAATATGACCAATGTGATCCGTATTACCGGCGTTAAATACCTGGATGTAATCGTAGAGGTTACCGGAGAACCTTATCTTTATTATCAGGGAAATCCGGCCAATGCAGGTGATCCCAGCCGAAGGTTGCCATTCACCTTGAATCTTGCCTACGCAAATAATGCCGGAACCCCCAGCATTGCCAATGCCAAATTTGTTACCGGCTCCAATAATTACTTTCTGACTACTTTTCCTATGCTGGCCCGGCAGGGCAGGCCACCAGGTCCCCCACCCGCCCCACCTACCAAAAACTTTGACCAGAGCGTAGTAAATGAGACCGCATACCTCTTCTTTTATGGAAGCATCAATGTAGGAAATGTTTTTGCGGGTCCGTACGAAAGCTCCATTACCGTAACCGTTAATTACGATTAGGGGAATTGGAATGAAGAAGCTAAAACTCTTAGTACTTCTATTGCTTCTGCCCCTGACAGGTTTTTCGCAGTTCATAGATGTAAATCTTAATCTGCAACCACAGATCATCGCAACGGTAGAAAGACCTATACGTTTCGGGACAGTAATCTCCGGCAGCGGAAATTATACTATTGATCTTGGAGATGAGAATATGGGTATCTTCTCTGTAGAAGGACTGGTAGGACAAGAGATCCTGGTAGATGTGGTAACACCCACCCTGCTCATTGATCAGTCGGTAGATGCCGGGTCAAGCGGCATTCCGATCAGCCTGCAGATTCGCAGCGGTGGGGATCTGAATAATCCCTTTAACTCAACTTTAATTAATACTAATACTCCGGCCGTGATCAGAATAGAAAGTGAAGATGAAAATGACCCGGTCTCTAAAAATTATTTCTATGTTACTGGTAATATTAATGTTGGCCCTGTTCCAACTGGTACTTACACCGGTTCGGTTGTTTTAAATGTGTCTTATCTGTAAACTCGTTTGCGGGCTAATATTAATCACATCTAATTTTATCTACGGGAACTGGTGGTTATGTTTGCTATTGAAATTAAAAAACCCCTTATCATTTACATTATGAAAAAATTACTATCAACATTCGTATTCGCACTGCTTCTTTCGGGAGCAACTTTCGCACAAACAACTATCAGCGCATCTGCTGAAGTAGTTGCAGATTTAGCCGTGGTTGAAAGACAGGCAATTAACTTTGGACTACTACCACAAAATATTGCAACAGCTCCAACCATTGCTACCGATGGTACAAGAACTGGTGACGTTGCAGGTGGTACATCTACAGTTGGATTAGTTGAAGTATTAGGAACTCCAGGAATAAACGTTGATGTTTTGGTTTCTGCCCCCTTTAATCTGGATGACGGTTTAGGAAATACTTTAGCTTTTGCACCAAATTATAACGTGACTAACGAAGATTTAGATGCTGGAAATCCAACGCCAACAATAACGGATACACAAGCTGATTTCTCTTTTACCTTAGATGGAACCGGTGGTGAGTCAACAATAATCATTGGTGGACAGATTACTACAGCAGGGCCAGTTACTCCTGGTTCATATACAGGTACTTCTTCTATTACTGTTTCATATCAGTAAACACACACACTTTTTACTTAAAAAGCTCCGTTCTCAACGGGGCTTTTTTTTTTAAGTTCAATAAAACTATATTTGCCCTATAACCAATCTACAGACATGATGAATACCCGGGCCAACAAGATAGTACTTATTGCATTTCTGCTATCCCTTCTGCCACTTACTACCATCTTAGCACAGGTAAGTATTGCTCCCACAGCACTGTTTTTTAACGAACAGACCCGCTTTAGTGCGATCACGGTGAGTAATGGCGGAAATCAGACGCAGGAGATCTCCATATCAGCAGATTTCGGTTTTCCGACCAGTGAGAACGGCAATTTTGTGATCAGTTCAGATTCAGCCGTGGCAGAAGAGTATTCCATGGCCGACTGGATCAATGTATTCCCAGCCAGTTTTACGCTGGGCCCACAGCAAAGACAAGTAGTGCGATTTGTTTTGCGCCCTCCCGCTCAGTTGGAAGATAAGGGTTATTGGGCAAGGGTTAAGGTGAGCTCAAACCCTGAAACCGCAGCCATTGAGACGGTGGGTAATGATCAGGTGGGTGCTCAGATTAATATAATTCTGGAACAGGTGATCGGGGCTCACTATCATACCCGAAATGCCGCAACCGGAGTTGCAGTTAATAATGTAGATTTTGACCGAGGCGATGACGGGAATTCAGGCACTATTAATATTGATATAGAGAGAACAGGCAATGCGCCATTTGTAGGATCATTAAACTTTCAAATAATCGATTCTGACGGGAATACCGTATACCAAACCAATGCCACCACTTCGGTATACACCAATATCCGAAGAACCTATGCCTTTGATATCTCTCAATGGCCGGCCGGCACGTACAAAATTACGGGTAACATCGTATCTGAACGCAGGGATATTGACCCCTCTTATCTTTTACAAATCGATCCGGTCAGCTTCGAGCAAGAGTTCGAAATTGAGTGACACAATCTAATATTGCTCTGACTTTTAAGCATTCTCTGCTGCTGGCAATATTACTGGCTTCCTTTAACCACTCTGTCTTTGCGCAAGCTACCGGTACCGAAGTTCCCCTGACCTTTCAGTATGAAGGAGTGATCAGCAGCTACATCAGCTCGGTATATCAGGAGGATGAATTCTACCTGGCAACTACGGAGCTGTTAAACGTAATGGATATACCCTATGAGCTGGATCAGGGTGCACTTACCATTCGCGGGGAGCTGAACGGGGAGATCTTTGTGATCAACTTACGCCGTCAGGTGGCAACATACCGCGATATCAGTCTTTCATTAGTTGCCTCTGATTTCCTTATAAATGAACTGGATTATTTTATACGACCAAAGGTATTCCTTGATCTGCTCGAACTGAATTTTACCGTAGACTTTAACAATCTGCGTTTATCACTTGAGACCCCTTACGAGATTCCAAGAGTTGCCCAATTCAAACGAGCCCAAAAGCGGAATCAACTGGACCGGGCAGAAATCCAGACCCGCAGAGCTCAGTATCCCATTCTGTATGACCGAAAACCAGCACTCATAGACGGAGCTTTTCTGGATTATAACGTGAACGGGATCATTACCAATAACTCCTCCCTTCTGACCATGAATAACACCATTGGAACCGAATTTCTGGGTGGGGATCTTCAGGGTAGCCTGTTCAGCGTATTCAGTCAAAACGGGACACGTACACAGTCGAATAACCTCAGACTTCGTTATGTATCACGTAATACACCCTATTTTACTACCGCTCTGATCGGGCAAAGCAGTGCACAGGGATTTGTGAACCGGCAGATCACCGGTATACAGATCTCAGACCGACCGATCGAACCCCGCTTACTGTTTGACCGCTATATAGTGGATGGTGAAGCTCCACCGCAGTCTGAAGTTGAACTTTACCTTAATAACCGGCTGATAGACTATCAGGAAGCTAATGAAGTGGGTTATTATCGATTTGTAGTGCCCCTAACCTACGGAAATACTGATTATCAGGTACGTATTTATACCCCATCGGGCAGATCGATAGAACGAAGCAGGAGGATCCAGATCCCCTTTAATTACCTACCTCCCGGGGAGATCGATTATAATGTCAGTTTCGGACGTCTGGACAATCCTTTACAGGGTTCCAGTAATCAGGATTATCAGACTGCTGCTACGGTAGGTGCAGGAATTACCAACTGGCTTTCAGTACAGGGAAGTTCAGAGTACCTCTCGGAATATCATCAGGGAAGTTCACCTACTTTTACCGGTACGCTGAATGCCCGCCTATTCAGCCAGTACCTGGTCAGCCTGAGTGCAAACTCAGAATCCGTTCTGCAGTTAAACTCCAATGTAGTATTCAGCAGTGGAGCCAACTTCAATTTTAGTCATACCCAATATGGTCAGGAAAATTCTATTTACAATCTTGCGGGTATCGATCAGAATACTTCCCTGAGTGTTTTCACCCCCCTTCCCATAAAATTATTCCCATTAAATATACGTGTGACCGGATCCTATCAGGAAGATCAGGGGAACAGCCGGTTTCGTTACCGTACTGACCTGAACTCCAGGCTGGGAAGAGTGAATGTCAGGTTAGGTTATTCCGATCAGCAGGTAGGTGGTTTTAGATTTGATCAAAGTTTGCAATCACGGTTATTTACTTCTCTTACCTATTCCCTGAGGCGCAGCAGAGACCTTCCAAACTATATCAGAGGAGCTTTTTTGCGGGGTCAGATTTCCTACCTTCCCGGCCTGCAGCAGTTTGAAGAGACTGGTGTTCAGATATCAAAAGAGATCCTGAGGACCGGAAGGCTTCAGTTCGGTATCAATCGTAATTTTGTAGGCAACTTTACCTCACTTACCCTCACCATGAATATTGACTTCCGAAATTTCCGTACCAATACGAGTGCGGTTACCGGATCCGGAAATTACACGATCAATCAGGGTATTCAGGGATCGGTCATCTATGATCCCTACAACAAGAACCTATTTTTAAGCAACAGGGAGCAGGTTGGTCAGTCAGGTTTAGGAGTACGACTCTTTGTCGATAATGATAATAACGGGACCTACAATGAGGATCAGGATCAGATCATAGAGGATCAGGCTGTTCGTTTGTCCTTTGCAGGCGAGCGAAGTCAGATATCAAATGGTGTCAATTATATCGGCCAGTTACTCCCCTATTTCCAGTATGATGTTGAGATCAACAAAGCGGCCCTAAAAAATCCGCTTCTGGTGCCCGAACTCGAGAAGTTTTCTATTGTAACCGATCCGAATCAATATAAACCCCTGGAGGTACCCTTCTATATGAGCGGTGTCATCTCAGGAAATGTAAATTTACATGAGAATGACCGGGTACGCGGTCTGGGGGGTGTCCGATTATACCTGCAGGAAGCGAATGCAGACAGCACCTCCCAAGTAACTGAACTTCCTACGTTCAGTGACGGCTCATTTTATACTTACGAGGTCGCACCCGGGAAATACGACCTTTTTGTAGATCCAAATCAGCTGAGATTCCTGAATGCAGTTTCCAGACCGGACACTTTGAAGCTTGAGGTAAAGGCTCTTGCGGAAGGCGACTTTATTGAGGGGCTTGAATTCAATTTGTATAAAGAAGGTCAGCTCCCAACCAAAGAAGACAGCCTTATCACGGAAGCCGTAGAAGAAGAGGTTACAACCATTGACTATAGTGACACCAATACGGCAATCGATTCGGCTTTCGTCGACCCTGAGATCATAAGAGGTATTGAACCATTAAACCCTCTCCCTGCCTACAGGGTACCTAAAATTAAGACCGGTTTTAAATCTCCGGAACAGATCAGTACAGAAGAAGAATTATTTCTGCTGGAGACCTACTTTAACCTGAGTAAGTGGATCGAAGAAGAGCTTGCATTACCCCTGCCCTTTGATCCTACTCCGATTCCGGTTCCAGGTAATGAAATTGATCAGCAAGCTGACAGCATCAGTACTGACAGCACGGGCAATAACATAACTACTGATGACTCTGAATCAGTCACTGAAGATCAGGAAAAGGAAAACGATAATGTCACCTTAATTCCTCCTCCCGTTGATGAAATTGATGTCAAGGTTATAGATGAGAATAATAACCAAATTCAGGTGATAGATGAATCTGTTACCGACTCAACCAATGCTGAAGTCAGTACCGGGGAACTCATGCCAGCGGATTCTCTTGTTCCTGATGTGAGCAGCTTCCCTTTTCCTGTTATCGAGATAAATGAAACGGACAGTACAGATTCCGAAGAAACGACTATTCAGGAAGAATTAACTGAAGATGGGTTCCCTGTACCCAGAGATACCATAAGTGTGGGTCCCCCTGCATTGGATGATGAATTAAGATCAACGGAAAAAGACGATGAAGCTGATTATGTGCAGAAATCGGTCGACCTAATACAGATGCCTCCTCCTGTGTTCTATTATTCAGCTGCTTCTGATCATTATTTCCGGAATACATCAACCGATACTTTATATCTGGATCAGTCGGCACAGGCGGTGGTTGAACTGACTAACAGAAGATTTGATAGCAGCCCTATCTCCCGTAGTCCGGATGAGCTTCTCGCATTCAGAAGAAGCGTTGACTCCGTTATGCAAAGCCGGCCGGCCATCATTCCGGAATCTGAAGATAAGATTCCGGAAATTTCGGCTCCTGTTACTGCTTCGGAGATAGATTATGTCACCCTTTCTCCCGGTTCTTGTTCTTATTCCATGCAATTATCCTCCTATCGTTCTCTGGAGGCTGCTACCCGGCTTTCACTCCGTTCAGGGCTCAGCGACAGTTATATACTTCATAATACCTCTGCTGATCTGTACGGAATCAGAGGGGGTAATTATGATGCACTATCAGAGGCTGCAAATGCAGTTAAAGCGGAGATCACCCCAAGTTTATACGATGCTTCTGTTCTAATTCAATGTCATACTGAAAAAGACGAGGAATATCCGGCTCCGGAATTTATCAATGATATCCACTTTGGTTTTCCTTTTACCGACCTCTACGATGCAAGACAGCGCAGCATTGAAATAAATGATGAATTTGACCTTACAACAAGGGTGTATACCTACCCGGACAGTATGCAGTTTGCTGTTAGTGCGGGAGGATTTGAGAATGTACAAAGCTCACGCAATGAACTTGAAAGACTAGAGGCGCTAACCGGGTTACAAAACCTCCGCCTGATCAACAGACCGGCTGATCCTGTTTCAAGGGCCGTCACTTTTAGTTATGAAATTCAGGTCGGTTCTTATGCAGAAGCTGCCTCTGCTGATTCACTGCGAAAAGAACTTCTGAATACCCTTTCTGTAAATAGCAGGATCCTGAGAGAAGAAAACGGAAGATACCTGGTAGTAACTTCAGAAGAGATCAGCAAATGGTATGATTTCCTTAAATTACGAGACCGGATTCGGGAAAGCGGGTTTCCTGAATCGATCATACATCTTACAGAGTACCTGAATTAAAAAAGCCTTATTCAAACTAATGAACAAGGCTTTCATGGTAACAGGATAATATAAGATCAGAGAAGCATGCCTAGTGGATTTTCCAGCAACTGCTTTACTGTATTCAAAAACTCAGCTGCTTTAGCTCCATCAACAACACGGTGATCACTTGAGAGCGTCACCTTCATTCTTTTACCGGGTACTACCTCCCCGTTCTCCACAACCGGCACGTCTCTTATCGCACCCACAGCCAAAATACAGGCATTTGGCGGATTGATGATAGCGGTAAATTCCTCGATACCGAACATGCCCAGATTACTGATTGTGAAGGTACTGCCTTCCATTTGCTCCGGCTGCAGTTTACGATCCCGTGCGAGCCCGGCCAGTTCCCTGGTCTCGGCGGATATCTGTGCGAGCCCTTTCTGATCTGCATGTCTGATCACTGGGGTCATAAGGCCTTCATCAATAGCTACTGCAACTGCTACATGGACATCGCCATGCTCTTTGATGATATCCCCTAGCCATGAGCTGTTTACTGCCTGATGACGGGTTAATGCGATCGCACATGCTTTAACCACAATGTCATTAAAGCTGATCTTTACATCATTTGCTTCATTTAATGAAGAACGTGCTGCAATAGCCGCCTTCATATCAATATCAATAGTCTCGTAGAAATGCGGATTACTGAATTTACTTTCTGACAGTCTGCGTGCGATCGTCTTTCGCATCTGAGAGATCTTAACTTCTTTACTCTCAATAGTGCTGAAATTTGTTTTAGATGCTACTGGAGTTTCAGCAGCTACAGATGGTGTGGCTGCACCGGGCTGATAATTTTCTACATCTTTCTTAATAATCCTGCCCTCAGGTCCACTTCCATTAATGGAGGAAAGATCGATTCCTTTATCTTCCGCGATTTTCCTTGCCAGCGGTGAAGCTTTGATCCTTCCATTATCAGTTGAAGCTGAAGTGCCTTCTTTTTTATCCAGGTCACCAAATACGGGATCAAAATCATTTGACTTCTCTTCGGTTGAAGAGGTATCAGAATCTTCAGAACCAGATGCTCCACTACCGGATGATGCAGAACCGGCATTATCCAGGATTTCAGAGATATCTTCCCCTTCTTCTCCGAGAACGGCCATCAGTCCGCCCAATGGGACTGCGTCGCCTTCTCCCACCAGGATTTTTAAAACTTTACCGGCATCAAATGCCTCAACTTCCATTGTCGCCTTATCGGTTTCCACTTCAGCGATGATATCACCGGCTTCTACCTGGTCCCCTTCGGAAACATTCCATTTCGCGATCACCCCTTCTTCCATGGTGTCGCTAAGTTTTGGCATTTCGATCTTAATAGCCATAATTACTTCTGTTGAGTGAGTTAATTAATTTCTGTAAGTAACCTGATTTACTGCGTCGATCACATTTTTCGCATCGGGCAGCCAGGCATCAAATAAGTTCTTTGCAAACGGTGCATTCACATCCGGCAGAGTTACTCTCTGAACCGGTGCATCGAGGTAATCGAAAGCTTCACGCTGTATTAGAAATCCTATCTCTGCTGCAAATCCGGCAAAGGGATGTGCTTCATCTACTACCACACAGCGGTTGGTTTTCTTTATAGAATCGATGATCAACGGAAGATCCAGCGGCTTTACCGTTCTTGGATCAATGATCTCACATTCAACGCCATCTTTTTCAAGCTGAGCTGCTGCCTGTTTTGCAACATGATACATTTTACCGTGAGCTACAATAGTAACATCCGATCCTTCACGCTTGATCTTACCCTTCCCGATAGGAATGATATAATCCTCTTCGTCTGATACTTCGCCTTTCATACCGTACATCTGCTCGGATTCCATGAACAGCACAGGATTATCATCCCGGATCGCTGCTTTCATGAGTCCTTTTGCATCATCCGGTTCTGATACGTAGATCACTTTCAAACCCGGAAAATGAGCATAGGTAGAGTCGAAAGCTACTGAGTGAGTCGCCCCTAACTGACCTGCTGAAGCGTTAGGACCTCTGAAAACCATCGGGCAGGTGATCTGTCCACCGGTCATATACCCGGCCTTAGATGCGTGATTTATGATCTGATCTGCAGCAAGTACTGCAAAATTAAAGGTCATGAATTCAACGATCGGGCGAAGACCATTCATAGCAGCTCCAACTCCTATACCTGCAAATCCCAGCTCGGATATCGGAGTATCGATCACTCTTTTAAAACCGTATTTATCAAGGAGTCCTTCTGTTACCTTATATGCTCCGTTATATTCCGCAACTTCCTCACCCATGATGAAAACCTTTTCATCACGCGCCATTTCCTCATCAATTGCGTCTCTGATCGCTTCTCTAAATTGTAATTCAGCCATTTTAAATAAATTCTCTAGTAATTAAATGTGGAAGTAAGGATCGTCTTCTACGAACATATCATCGTAGAGCTCTGATTCGTCAGGGAAATCGGAATTGTCTGCAAATTCCACAGCATCCAGTACTTCCTGTTCGATCTTGTCATTAATCTCCTGGATCTCGTCATCCGACAGGATCTTATTATCTTTCAGGTAGGTTTTCAGTCTTTCGATCGGGTCGATCTTCTGATATTCTTCGAGCTCTTCTTTGGTTCTGTATTTCTGTGGATCAGACATTGAGTGACCGCGATAACGGTAAGTTCTAATCTCAACAAACCATGGCTCAGAATTCTTTCTGACATCTTCTGCGATCTCATTCATCTTTTCGTATACCGAAAAAACATCCATTCCGTTTACGACCGCGCTTTTCATTCCGTAACCTTTTGCACGGTCAACGATCTCAGCTACCGTATGCCGCTTGGCGGCCGTACCCATAGAATATCCGTTGTTTTCCACTACATAGATCACCGGGAGTTTCCATAACTGCGACATATTGAAAGTCTCGTGCAGTGCTCCCTGGTCAACAGCCCCATCGCCAAAGAAACAGGTTGAAATACGGCCGTTGTCATTATACTTATTAGCAAATGCCAGTCCGCCACCGATAGGAATATGACCACCTACAATACCGTAACCGCCCCAGAAATGATTTTCTGTTTTGGCAAAGTGCATAGACCCGCCTTTACCTTTTGAACAGCCTGTCTTCTTACCGAACAGTTCTGCCATTCCTTCATTTGCGGAAATACCGCGGCAGAGTCCCCAGCCATGATCACGGTAAGCGGTAATGATGTCATCGTCATCATTTAATGCAAACACGGTACCGGTAGAGACTGCTTCCTGTCCAATATACAGATGGAGAAATCCACCAAACTTCCCTTTCTGATACTGCTGCATGGCCCTTTCTTCAAATCTTCTCTGAAGATACATCTGCTCATACATGGCTTTGAGGTCTTCCTCAGAAAGTCCCAGAGCTTTATGTTTCTTCTTTGTCGGAGCCGGAAGATCCACTCCCTTCTGAACAGCACCATCTTTTTCATCTCCGATGCCTTTGGGAGCAAAAGTTATTTCCTGATCTTTCTTTTTAGCCATAAAATTAGTTTCTGTCTGTTTTCCTCAAAAGACTGGAAATATATTGATTTTCCAGTAGAATTCGTATTTCGTTAATTAATTGATTCCAGGATCAGGGCGTTCACTTCAGCAAGTGCTTTTTCCAGGTTTTCAGGCTGTCTGCCACCAGCTGTAGCAAGGTTAGGCTGACCTCCTCCTCCGCCCCCAACGATCCTGCCGAGCTGCCCCACTAAGACACCTGCTTTCAGACCCTGTTGGATCAGGTCGTCCGTAAGAGCGACCATCAAGAATACTTTTCCTTCTTTTTCATCCCTTGATGCAAGTACGATTGCAGCATTTTCTTTGGTCTTATCAATAGCATCATAGCCCAGCTGTTTGAGCATATTCATATCAGCTCCGGGAATCTCACCTTTTACCAGATTGATATCATGCTCCAGTATATCACCATGCCGGATCAGTTCGTCTAGCACGTCACCGGTATTCTGCATGCGGATCTTCTCGAGTTCTTTCTCTAATTCTTTTTTAGACTCGATCAGGGATTCTATCTCAGCACGCAGATCATTAGTCTGACCTACCGTTCTTTTAATGCTGTCGAGCAGTTTCTTTTCCTTTCTCAGCTCTTTGTCTGCCTCCATTCCGCAGACTGCTTCCACCCGCCGTACACCAGACGCTACAGAAGTTTCTGTTGTAAATCGGAAGTATCCGATCTCCCCGGTCGCAGGTACATGTGTACCCCCACATAATTCAATGGAATAATCAGGATCGAACGTGATCACTCTTACTTCCTCACCGTATTTTTCACCGAAGAGCATCATCGCCCCTTTTTCTTTGGCTTCATCAATGGGGACTCCTCTTTCTTCCTGCAGAGGAATATTCTCCTGAATTTTCTGATTTACCATTCTTTCAACATCTTCCAGCTGCTGAGGAGTCATTGCCTCGTAGTGAGAGAAGTCAAAGCGCAGATGATGTTCATCTACCAGTGACCCTTTCTGTGCCACATGATCACCGAGTACAGCCCTCAGTGCGGCATGTAGCAGGTGGGTAGCTGAGTGATGTTTCATGATCTCTCTTCGTCGTGAGGCATTGATCCGCGCAGTCCATGTACCAGTCAGATCCTCTGGCAGCTCAGAAGTATAATGTATGTATGCTTCACTTCCTTTCTGAACATCCGATATCCGGATACTGTTTTCACCTTTCACCAAATTACCAGAATCAGCGACCTGACCGCCGCTCTCAGCGTAGAAAGGGGTTTTATTCAGGATGAGTGCAAACCGTTCCCCTTCTTTTCGCCAAGCTAAGATATGAACATCAGCCTGATCTTCATCATAACCTACAAACTCGAATGCCAGGGACTCAGCGATCCGGTTCCATTCATTGGTCTTGGATTGATCAACGCTGAATTTGCCGGCGGATCGCGCTCTTTCTTTCTGCTCCTGCATCAGATTGTCAAATCCCTTCACATCTACCTGAATGCCGTTTTCCCTTGCCATCAGCTCGGTCAGATCAATTGGGAAACCGTACGTATCATGCAGTTTAAAAGCATCGTCTCCGCTTACTTTGTCTTTACCTTCGATCATGGCGTTAAAAAGCTCAATTCCCTGACCGAGAGTTTTAAGAAAACTTTGTTCCTCAGAGCGGATCACATTCTTCAGGTAATCTTTCTGAGCCACGATCTCAGGAAATACACCTTTAAATTGTTCTGCCAGCACATCCACCAGCTTGTAGAAAAATGGTTCCTTAAAGCCCAGTTTATCCCATCCATAACGGATCGCTCTTCTGAGGATCCTTCTGATCACATAACCCCTACCGTCATTACCGGGTGAAGCGCCATCGGCTATGGAAAAGGTAACTGCCCGGATATGATCCGAGATCACTCTCATGGCAATATCCTTTTGCTCATCATCTCCATATGATATTCCTGCCATGTCAGCGATCTCGCTGATCAGAGGGGTAAATACGTCCGTATCATAATTCGAGGTCTTATTCTGCATGACCGCACAGATTCTCTCAAAGCCCATTCCCGTATCAACATGAACCGCAGGTAATTTTTCCAGAGTAGAATCCGGTAAACGGTTGAATTGAATGAATACCAGATTCCAGATCTCCATCACCCTTGGGTCGTCCATGTTGACCAGTTCAGCGCCGGGCTGCTTTTTCCTGTCCTCTTCAGAACGGAGGTCAATATGGATCTCAGAACAAGGGCCACAGGGTCCTGTGTCACCCATTTCCCAGAAGTTGTCCTTCTTATCAAATTTCAGAATATGATCATGAGCAATTCCGGTCTCAGATTTCCAGAGTTCAATGGCCTCATCATCTACCGGCAATCCATCTTCTTCATCTCCTTCAAATACGGTTGCGTACAGACGATCCGGCTCGAGCCCCCATTTATCTACCAATAACTCCCAGGCCCATGAAATGGCTTCCTTTTTAAAATAATCACCGAAGGACCAGTTACCCAGCATTTCAAAAAGAGTATGATGATAGGTATCATGTCCCACCTCTTCCAGGTCATTATGTTTACCGCTTACTCTGATACATTTTTGGGTATCAGCAGCCCGGGTCCATTTTTTGCCTTCATGCTGGAGCGCGGCTTCCTCACCAAGAAATATAGGTTTGAACTGATTCATTCCTGCATTGGTAAACAATAGAGTAGGATCATCTTTTGGCACTACAGGTGCACTGGAGACAATTGCATGATCTTTTTCCTTAAAAAATTCGAGGAATTCCTTACGTATCTGCGCCGAAGTCTTATGAGACATTGATATAGTTTCAGAAGAATTAATATTATGAGGGGTTGAAGATAGAAAAAATCTGTCTCTTACTCATAGAACAAGACTCACAGATTTAGACTATTTTACCTCCTACCTAACGAAAATAACTGATCAACATGAAGACCATCCTGAATTACTTCCTCAGAGGATTGCTCATTGTATTTCCACTCGGAGCAACTATTTACCTGACCATTGTAACCATAGACTGGATGAATGATGTATTCAACAAGTTATTTTTCCAGGGAATGGAGTTCTCGTTTCCGGGTCTGGGAATACTTACTGGTTTTACCGTGATCAGTCTGGTCGGATTCATTTTCACCCGGGCCTTCACTCGGCCTATTGTGCATATGTTCGAGAAATTATTTACCAGAACCCCGCTGGTTTCCATCGTTTATTCTTCTCTTAAAGATCTTACAGAAGCACTCGTTGGTGATAAGAAGAAGTTCACCAAACCGGTATATATCAGTATAGATGACACCGGGATCAAACGATTTGGTTTTGTAACCGAGGATTCACTAAGTCATATGGGACTGGAAGGAGATGTAGCCGTTTACTGTCCGCACTCTTACAACGTATCCGGCAATCTTTATATCGTACCTAAAGACAAAGTTCAGCCTATCAAAACAAACTCCACAAATTTCATGCGGTTTATTGTTTCAGGCGGTGTTACTCAGATCCATGAGTAAGAACTAGTAAACTTCTTCGAATATCCTTGGAGAAGGCTTAATCAGTTTTTTGATCTCTTCCCACTCCCAGTCCTCCGGGGATTTCTCGAGCAGATCACCTTTCAGTACCAGGTACTCCGGATACCCCTGAAGTGCAAGGTGATGGTAGATCGAACTTTCCATACCCTTTAGTCCACAGATGTATATAAGAGTGTTGTCTGATTTCAGATAAGGATCCAGTGTGCTTTTCTGGTCTTTTATCGCATTATGAAGGTAGTTCTTAGTTCCGTCTTCCCTGCGATCTTCCCTGGATATGTACTTCAGATATTGAAAATTAGAGTTCTCCTCTTCCATTTTCTCGAAGAAATCTTTGTATAAAAGATCTGTCCGGTAAGGGCAGCCAAAAATGAGCGTTACATTTCCGTTATAGCCTGATTTCATAAGCTCCATGATCATTCCTCTGAATGGCGCTATACCGGTTCCGGTAGCAAAAAACAGATAGTTGAAATCATTTTTATTTTCCGGCAGTAAGAATCTTTTTCCGCTCGGCCCGGTCATTCTGACCTTATCCCCGACTTTAAGATCACACATATAATTTGAACAGACCCCGGTATACAGACTGCCATCAATCTCCTCTACTACTCTTTTAACCGTCGTAGAGATCAGATGCCGCTTACCTCCTTCCCCTTCATTTGGTGAAGATACCGAGTAAAGGCGTAGTTTATGAGGCCTCCCATTATCGGCCTCCCCCGGCGGAAGAATCCCAACGGCCTGCCCCACCTTGACTCTGTCAACCAGGTCGGTTCCGGTTATATCAAAGGTTATGTGTCGCACAAAATTCGGGCTGCCTTCTGCTGAACAGATATAGTTCTCGGCGATAGTGGCCTCAACAGGATCTTTGGGCGTGTATATATTTAATTCGACTTCGGGAAGTACGATCTCCGGCATAATGATTCCTCCTGTAATGGTTGGATATAAGCTTGGGACAGCTTAAGCAATAAGTATAAATTTTTCAGGAAGGAAAAAAGAAAAATTATTGATTGGAAATGCGGTATCGGATGAGTTCATCTATTGTGAGTCTCTCTCCGTTTTGCTCCATGAGTCGTTCTGCGAGCTGATGGGTAACCCCCACACTTCGGAGTCTCTTTAAGTTTTCAACAGAGAGTTCTTCTGCTGTATAGCCGAGGTCATACATATTGCTGGTAAAGAATGCCGTAACATCATTTCTTCTCAGATCAATCATTTCCTCTACGGTAAGAGTATAGCCCAGTTCCTTCATCATTCTTGCAAAAGTATCACTAACATCACCCTGCTGAAGATCAACAAGCTGTTCCAGCGTCACGTCAGTATAGCCGGCATCTCGGATTCCGGAGGTATAAGTAGCAGTAACACCCTCTGCCCGTAGTGCGAGCAGTTCTTCTCTACTCAATTCACCGTACCCCATTTCCTGCATCCACTCACCCATTCCTGCAAGCAGTTCTTCATTAGGTGCATTCATATTTTCGATGAGGTCATTAACCGGTGGGATCTGAATATTGGGGCCATCCATTTTCGTCCCCACATAAAAAATCAGGGTAGCTATAAATGCAAACAGCAGTACATAATTGGAGATCTTTGAACTGTTATGCCCTCTTCTGCTACCGCTTGAAGAGCTTTCCATACCAAGCTGACCTGACTGCTCTAGGTCTTCCAGATCATTCCTGAGATTTTTGAATTTTGTGCTCATAACTGAATTGCCCTTTTGAATTACGGATGACCTCTACGTGGATATCCATCAAAAGATACACCTGAAATGGAGAAAAATCGAAAAATTAAAATTGGGATGCTTTCACTTTATCCAATGACTTTTCGAGATCACGGGCCGTAAAGGGTTTTGAGATCAGATCTACAAACCCGGATTCCTTTGCGCGATCAAAATGCTGCTTGTCCGTATTACCGGTTACGTAAATAACCGCTACATCTTTCTTTTCTTTGATAGCCATGACGGTTTCGATGCCGTCTAAATCTCCTTTTAACCTAATGTCCATCAGGATCAGACTTGGATCAAGCTCATTAGCAAGTTCGATCGCTTCCCTACCATTTGTCGTTGTCCCGACTACCTCATGGCCCATCTGTTTTATCATGTTTACTAATACCAACGAGATGATATTATCATCCTCTACTATCAGAACTCTGTGAATAGAATTACTCAATTTGCTGAATACAAAGTTTTAAGGTTAACAAAATCATGAGTACTTAAGTGGCAAAACGTTACTAATTAAAATCATAGATTATATTAATACTTACGATGCGTGCAATTTAAAGGATTCAGAGTAACCATATAAACACGATTAGTTATAAATTAATGACCCGGCAATTAGTTATGGCAATGAACATCCGGACTTATGGTCATTTACTGCTTTCTATCCATATTATTCTAAATCGAATCAAATACACAAATGAGTTCAAATAAGAACGGGGAAAAGATCTTAGTGGTAGGGGCAGGAGTCAGTGGTTTGACCACGGCAATGCTTCTGAACTCTCTTGGATACAAAACCCGCATCATCAGTTCGAAAAATCCCTTATCCAAAAAAGCTGATCCCTTATTTGTTAGTCAATATCCTTCAGCATCGGTCATCCCTCACTCCATATTCTCAGACCAGGCTCAGAAGATCTTCAGTGATTCAAAAATCGTTTTTAGCAGGCTGAAAAAAAATCATTTTCCCGGAATCTCGATTCATCCTCATTATGAAATATTTCATAAGTCAACTGAGGAGTTTTGGTATTTGTCTTCTATGGACAATATCAGGTCATTAGATGAAGCAGCATTGCCCTTTAGCATCCCGGCTGGTTTTTCTATCTCCTCTGCCTGGGGTTATGATTGTTACTTTGCCGACTGGGCTGTTTACTATCCTGCATTACTAAATGCCTGCCTGAATACCGGTTCAAGTTTAGAGATCACTACCCTAGCCTCTGATGAATGGAAGGATCTGCCAGAAGACATTATCATCAATTGCTCTGAACTAGGTACTGCTTCCCTTTTCCCGGATCTGTTCTCTGAAATGCACTTACTGGCCGGGCATTTATTATATATTCCTGACCCGATCAGCAGGTATTCAAAACACCGGGATATCATATCCTACAACATCACTCCTCCGTCCTCAGTATACGGGCCGGTGCCGGATTATTCCATGGATATCTATTCTTATCGGCGTAATGACGGGTGGATCTTAGGAGGAAGCCGCATTCCAGCCACCATAAATTCTGATGGCAGGATCACCTCTGATCATGATCATTTACTGGAAGCTGCGAACTTTCCTGAACAGATCTTTGAACTGAACCGGGAGGTCATTCTGAGTTATTATAATATAGACCTCCGGGACCTGAATGAGCCACTTCCTAAGATGAGTTACCGGCTCACGTATCCCACTTCAAAAGGACTTACGATCCGAAAAGATTCTAAACAGGGAAAAACCGTGATCCATAATGTTGGCCATGGAGGGGCGGGAGTTACCATGAGCTGGGGATGTTCCCTGGAAGTACTCCGTTTACTTCAGGGAGAGCATTTACAGGCACAAATTATAGCGGATCAGTTAAATCCCATCTTTGAGCGGTAGTTAATCCAGTGACCTCTTATCAACAGCATACTTCCTACCAGAGTAATACCTGCCTCTCCGTAATCACCGAGGCTTTCATTAAAGAACCAGGCCAGAAATATCACTGACAACCCGGTTATCAGGTAAACTGTGATCCTCTTTTCAGCATGTTTCCTTTTCAATGAGAAATATACTGCCGGTGATATAGCCAGAAAGAAAACCAGGTGTGTATATCCGTGTAATTCTTCCAGTGCCGGCCACAGGGGAATAAGTGAAACACTAATGGGTATAAGTAAACAGTGAATTGCGCAAATTCCGGACAGACCTATACCTACCCTGTCCCAGAAACCCGGTTTCTTACTATTATTTGATGTGTCTGCCACCTGCTGCTGATTGTTTTTTGGTGAATGAATGTATTTTATTAAACGACTTATTATTTCCATAATAATTCACGATAATTACTAAGGAAATTCACCAAGCCCCTTAAGCTAAGGATATGTTCAACAAGAATCTTCTTCTTTTCATCCCCCTTTTTCTGCTCTCATGTTCAATGGATAAACCGCGTGAAGAGATACGGATAACTAACGCTAATGTAATAGATATCCGGAACGGAAATATCATGACTGCTATGGATATTCTTATTGCGGACGGAAAGATCCTGGCACTTGAAAAAAGCCCTAAGATTTATTCTGATAATGTTGAACTTATTGATGGCAGCAGGAAGTATGTCATTCCCGGACTGTGGGATCTGCATATTCATCTCCGGGGAGGAGATTCACTCATCTCCGCGAACCGATCCTTATTACCTCTGTACCTTGCACACGGAGTCACCACTGTCAGGGATGCAGGAGGCGACCTGACTCCTTCCATAATGAAATGGAGAGAAGCGGTCCGCTCAGGTGAAATTGCCGGACCCTATATTTTCACTTCCGGCCCTAAACTGGATGGACCTGACCCGACCTGGGAAGGATCCATAGAAATAAATTCTCCTGAAGAGGTAGCTGCCGCTGTTGATTCCCTGGAAAGTATAGGAGTTGATTATGTTAAGACTTATGACAGCAGAATGAGCGGTGACGTCTACTTATCCATCATTCAGGAAACTCAAAAAAGAGGACTCAAAGTAACCGGTCATATGCCCATGACCGTATCCATTGATGAAGCTATTGATGCGGGACTGGATGGTATTGACCATCTCTACTATGTGCTGAAAGGAACTTCTTCCAGGGAAGAGGAGATCAACCAGGCTGTGATCAGCGGGGAAATGGGCTTTTGGGGAGCAGTAAGGGAACTTCTCGACAGCTATGAAGAGGAGATCGCAACAGAATTCTATAAGAAACTCGCTGAAAACAATGTAGCGGTAGTTCCGACTCTGCATATTGATGATGTGCTAAGCTACCTGCATGAAGAGGATCATTCCGGAGATGAGTTTTTAAAATATATTCCGGATGAGCTCGAAGCTACTTATCAGCGAAGACTGCGATCTGCGTTGAGAAGAAATGAGGCTTCCATCGAATTTGAAGAACAAATGAATCTATTCTTCAAGGATATGGTAAATGATATGTATGAAGCGGGTGTACTACTGCTGGCAGGTTCCGATGCGGGTGCCTATAACTCTTTTGTCTATCCCGGACTCTCCTTGCATAAAGAGCTGGAAGCATTCCAAACCTCCGGATTAACTCCGCTTCAGGCACTGCAAACCAGTTCACTGAATGGGGCAACATTTCTGGAAGAGAATGCTGTATTCTGGAGAGCCTCTTCCGAAGCCGATCTCATATTACTGAATGAGAATCCGCTCGATGATGTTGCTAACACCACTTCAATTTTTGGGGTAATGCAGGATGGTAAGTACTACAGCCGAGAGGACCTTGATGCGATACTGGAAGCAGCTATTACTGATTGATCAGTACTGATTTGGACTTACGAAGCGATTCACGTCCTCTTTTCTTTTTTTTCGATGCTTGGTATCTCTTCCGCTTACACGTTCTCGCCACATCTTAAAACTGGTTCTTTTCATTTCTGACCGCATGAGTTCAATGGTCTCCTTCTCGGAAAGACCAAACTGAAATTCTATAGCATCAAAAGGAGTACGGTCTTCCCAGGCCATTTCTATGATCCTGCTCTTATCTGCTTCCGAAAGTTCTTTGTTGTGACTCATTTCTATTATTCCGTTCGTATGATTCATGTTCACAAACAGTAAGAAAAGGACCTTAATTCCGGTTATCTGCGGTCTCCAAAGATGCGAAGCAGGAAAATGAACATATTAATGAAGTCAAGATAGAGACGCAGAGCTCCCAGAATGGCTCCTTTTTGCCCCTGCTCAGAGCTGATATCCATTTCCAGGCTCATTTCCTTGATCTTCTGAGTATCATAAGCGGTCAATCCTACAAAGATCAGCACCCCTGCATAGGTCACGATCCAATACAGACCTTCACTGTGCCAGAATATATTCACCACACTGGCGATAATGAGTCCGATCATAGCCATAAAAAGCAGGTTGCCCCATGAGGTTAGATCCTTTTTAGTGAAATAACCATAGGCACTCATCACTCCGAAAGTCCCTGCAGTGATAAAAAAGGTTGAAGCAATAGAAGCAGCAGTGTAGACCAAAAAGATAAAGGAGAAGAATAATCCATTCAGAGCCGAATAAAGTAGAAACATACCGATCGCAGAATTCACAGAAATGCTGTCCAGAGAGCGACTTAGCCGTATCACCAGAAAGAGTTCTGCCCCGAAGATCCCGAACATAATCAGAGGGCTGCTGGCCAGGAAGTTTACCATGGTTTCTGAGGCGGATACTCTTAGGGCAACAAAGCCGGTGACTGTCAGTGCCAGACACATCCAGGCATACACTTTATTTATAAATGAAGCCTGTACCGATGCGATCTCACTTGATGAAATATTTTGAACGTCCATTAATGCTTAGGTCTATGTAAAATTGATTGATTGGTAAAATAACCAATATCTCAACTCATTATGAAGTGATTTATTTTACCGATGGTCTGAAGAAATGCTCAGCTTCCGAACCAGTAACTCAGTTTTACTAAAAATATATTTGTCGGTTTAATATCCCTGAGGTCCAACCCATCATTTAAGGGATCGAAAAAGCTGCGATCAAATAAGATAGACTCTCTCTGCTGTTGCCATACCAGGTATAGTGTTGATCCCGGCCGATATTCCCATCTGAGCACTGCATTTCCCTGCAGCGTGCTGTAATTGAAGTCGTTCAGGTCTCCGGCTGGCTGATTTTCCACCGGCTCGAAATTAAAAGTTTTCCGTTCTGTGAAACGCTTGAAATTGGAAAAGTCAGCCGTGTAAAGGAGCGGGCGGGCAAAGGTCTGCAGACTTAATGTGGGAGTAAAGGTCCAGTTCAAACGTATCTCTGTTGACAAAAAACGTATATCAGCATTTGAGAATATTGGTGACTGACGGGTCGAAAATTCATAGCCGGTCACATCATTATAATAGTAAGGCTGGTACTGATCTGTACTCTGCTCATATCCCAGGGTTGGCGAAAGAGAAAGCTGAATATATCCTGTAGGACGATAACTCAGTGTAGTTGTACTCTGAAATCTGAATTCTCCTGAAGTGTCTCTTCTGTAAAAACCATTCACACTCACACTCAGGTCTTTAGCCGTATTAGAGCTGACTTCTGCGGTGACACTCCAGTCGCGTGGCCTGCGCATGATCGGTCCTCCCCTTGTGATCCGATCATTGTAAAAGGTACCGGTAATGCCGCTGACCAAATATGCGGTCCACAGGTTATGAAACTGCACGTAAGATCCAACGGAATAATAATTGTAGATGAGATCACCGTCAAAATTCCATCCGTGACCTCCATTTGCCCATAGCAGATAAAAGCGGAATGCATCTGCGTTCAGGCCCAGGTACTCCAGGTAATAATGTGGGGAACGGTAATCTGATCGCTCCATAAATCCTATATCATTGATCTCATAACCAGGAGATACCTCTGAATATGTCAGCGAATACCGGAGTCCTGAGCCGGAATATTTCCCAATGCTGATCTCCCCGGAATATCCACTGAGGCTGGTTTTGCTGGAGTCAACGGAAAATCCGTCCGAATCTGTCCGGTTGTAATAACGGGCTGAGGTAGTCTGTGTGCGAAGCAAGGACGCACTTGTTCCATTTACTGAACTTACCCCAAATGACCCGCTGATTCCCCAGTTCCGGTTATCCCAGTTATGCTGGCCGTCTATACCTAACTGGTAGGCCGACTGATGAAGGTAATCTTCAAGATAAGATCCATTGAAGTTCCTGTTTACTGAACTCAGATAACCGCCTACCTGTGAATCTCCTCCGTTTAAATCCTGCTTAAAACGGCCTACAAAATAGTTCGTAGCCGGTTCGATCATCAGTTTTCCCTGCGTACCATCCGTTGTTTGATAAAGTGCATTTTCCTGAAGCGTGTAAGCATTCAATATGCCCAGGGAAAAACCACCGGAAGTCTTCCCGGATACCTTCCCTGCTCCTGCTATAGTAGTCTGAGTAGGACTATCCTCATACGAGCTGCTGATCCCGGCAAGTGAAGGATATCCATACGGTGTTTTTCCGATCCTGCGGGAGTAGAAGTTCTGATGAGTTCGAAAAGTATTCTCCGAATTCGTTCCTCCGAAATTGAATATATCCCTCCCCTCCAGAAAAAACGGTCGCCTCTCATCAAATTGAATCTCAAAGTTCGTAAGGTTTATTACTGCCGGATCTGCCTCTACCTGACCAAAATCCGGGTTTACGGTACCGGTCAAAGTAAAATCTGAAGTGAGACCGTATTTGATATCACCACCGATCTTGGGCAGGTAATCATTTTCATTAAAGTACGGATCTGTTTCTGCGCCTGAGGGTGTCAGATCCGGTTCGCGGGTCAGGCTCATTGAGGCATATGGAAGCAATTCAAGTCTAAGCGGACGACTTAATTCAGAGATCCCATCTACCTGACCGAACCAGGAAACAATTCCGTAATCTTCTCTGGGTGTTGCCGCCCAGAATGAGATCTCATCCTTTCTGGCGATCCTTCTCTGAAAATTGATCCCCCATTCCTGTTCCTTTCTGGAGGAAGTAAAACGAAGCTGAGATAAAGGGATCTTAAGTTCAGCTGTCCAGCAGGAATCATTGATCGATGTTTTCGACTGCCATACTGCATCCCATTGGAGATCTTCCTGAACATCGTCGTAGTACATGACATCCTTCTGTACTCCGCGGGGATTTACCGCAAAAGTAAAAGCCGTGCGATCATCATTATAACTATCGATATTTACGTAGATCCAGTCGCTGTATTCCGTACCGTCTCTTCTGAAAAGAGTGGCAGCTACGGAATCCATGGCTGAATCATAGGCTCTCGCTCCAATGAATAAATATTTATCCGTATAGAGTATACGGACTTCAGTTCTTTCAGAAGCAGGCACACCATCCAGTGGCATATTTTGAATAAAATTGGTGGCAGCTGGTGTACCGGACCATACACTCTCATTAAGAAGACCATCCATTTCTATGATCTCATCATTTAATAATCGGCTGGCTGAAACCCTGAACGCATCCTCGCCAAAGGACTGCTTCACTCCCTGAGCCTTGAGAGAAACTGAACCTACCATCAAAATGAAACCAAAAAAAAGACTGCTATATCTCATCCACGAACCGCGCCCTGTTATTTCTCGCAAGAGGTCCGGGATCAATTAATGTTACAAAATTTTAATATTTCTCTGGTGAAGCAGATTATTTATAAACACATTTACATACATAACAGGCACTTAGTAATGTGTTATTAACTGATCAGAAACAGGTCCTTCAACTATTTTTTTAACTCAGCCAGAGTAGCACCCCAGCTGCTGCGGTCGGAAGCCAGCCGGTATGAATCCACCCTCTCATCACGCTCGAGTAAAGAATGTACCGTGCGTCTGAGCACTCCTTTCCCTTTCCCGTGTATGATCCTTATTGAATAGATATTGTTATTTATGCATTCGGAAATATACTCCGGAATGAGGTCTCCGATATCGGAAGGCCGGAAGAGATGCAGATCCAGCACCCCGTCGATGGGATATGGTTCAGCATCCTCTGTCATAGGATATAATCTACCACTCGCCTTTCTGAAACTACTTCTTTAATAAAATTCACCACCTCCTGGTGCGCAGGATGTACTGCGTAGGTTTTAAGGTCTGATTGCGTCTTGAACTCAGTGGTAAGAACAATATCGGAGATACTCTCACCATCCTGTTCAAGCATGGTGATCCCCACTTCAATTTTATGCAATTCACTGATCTTATCCTGCAGAGCTTCCAGCTTATTTTTCATCCGTTTTGCATTCTCGGCTTTATCCGATCCTGCCGCGTTATCCTTTAATTTCCACATTACAATATGTTTGATCATGCTCCGGATACTTATGGTTTTGATTTCCTTTTACTAAAAACCTTTAAATCATTGATACAAGGCAGTTTCCTGACACTATTAATTAATATGAGGAACCCTTAAATTTAGGATTCTGTTCTTGAGAATCCGAACGGGTTATCCTGTTCTCCATGAATCAATTTCAATATTACAGACAATACATTGGATTTAGATAAAATAACAGCTGAAGAAATGGGTGAGGACCATATTGCTTCCTCAGACCTGACACCGTTACGTGAGGATGCATTTGATCTCAGCAACGATGAAAAGATCGAGATCATACAGGATCACTTTGCTCAGATCATGCATACACTGGGTCTCGACCTTAAAGATGACAGTTTAAAAGGCACCCCCTACCGGGTAGCTAAGATGTATGTCGAAGAGATCTTCAGCGGACTTGACCCCGAAAACCGACCGATCGCAAGGAAATTCAACAATAATTATGATTACCAGGATATGGTAATCGAGAAGAATATCAGGGTCAATTCTTTTTGTGAACACCACTTCCTTCCGTTTATAGGCAAGGCTCATGTAGCATACATCTCAAGTGGAAAAGTGATCGGTCTGTCCAAGATCAATCGTATTGTGGATTACTACTCTCAGCGACCTCAGGTACAGGAGAGACTTACCCTGCAGATCGCTGATGATCTGGCAGAAGCCCTTGAAACCGACGATGTAGCGGTATTCATAGATAGTAAGCATTTATGTGTAGGACTTCGCGGGATCCGTGACATGAGCAGCAGTACAATTACTACTGAATTCAGAGGTGCATTCAAGAAAGAGGATGTACAACGTAAATTCATCGATTTTATAACCAAAGATACAGATCTAACTTAAGGTTTTGGCTGATCAGGATAAGCTTCACGTATACAACACACTGGATCGACAAAAGGTACTCTTTGAGCCTTTGAATCCACCTCATGTGGGCATGTATGTCTGCGGGCCAACCGTTTACGGGGATGCTCATCTGGGACATGCTAAAAGTTATGTATCTTTTGATCTTATTCTTCGGTATCTGAGGTACCTCGATTACAAGGTCCGTTATGTACAGAATATCACAGATGTGGGACATCTGGTTGGAGACGCGGAGGAAGGTGAAGACAAACTAGGTAAACAAGCACGTATCGAACAGCTGGAACCTATGGAGATCGCGGAGAAATACACCCAGTCCTATTTCCGCGACATGGATGCGCTTAATGTTCTAAGACCTGACATAGCTCCCAGAGCAACCGGTCACATCCCGGAACAGATCAGCATGATCGAAAAACTGATAGAGAACGGACATGCTTATGACGCAGATGGAAATGTCTATTTTGACGTTTCATCTGATGAAGACTATGGAAAACTGAGCGGAAGAAAGACCGAAGACGCCGAAAGCGGAACACGGGTAGATACAGCCAGTGATAAAAAGAACCCTGAAGATTTTGCTCTCTGGAAAAAAGCTGAGGACGGTCATCTTATGCAATGGGATTCACCCTGGAGCGTCGGATATCCCGGTTGGCATATTGAATGTTCTGCTATGAGCACCCGGTACCTGGGTGAGAGTTTTGACATACACGGGGGCGGACTGGAAAATCAATTTCCTCATCATGAATGCGAGATCGCTCAGTCTGAAGGCGCCTATAACAAACCCTTTGTAAAATACTGGCTTCATAATAACATGGTTACCCTTGAAGGTCAGAAAATGGGTAAATCGCTTGGTAATGCGATCAATCTGCGGGAATTCTTTACCGGAGACCATAAACTTCTCAGCCGTTCCTGGTCACCCCAGGTGATACGCTTCTTTTTACTGCAAAGCCATTATCGCAGCACTACCGATTTTTCAGAGGAGGCGCTGTCCGGAGCAGAGTCCGGACTGAATAATCTTCAGTCGATGGTACAAACCATCATGAATGCTGAAGCCGGCAATGATACTGCTTATGATGTAAGCAGCCTGAAAACGCGAGTGGAAAAATCCATGAACGATGATTTTAACTCAGCGCAGGCTATTGCTACTTTATTTGAAGAACTAAAAGCCTTAAGAAAGTCCATCAATGACGGTAATATCCCCTCTAATATTTCCGCCTTAAAAGATTTCCTGAAAGCATTTGTAGACGGGGTCCTTGGGATCTGGCCGGAAGATAAAGGTGACAGTGACCTGACTAAAGAGCTGGTGGAAATGCTGATCGATATACGCAAAGAAGCCAGAGATCAAAAGAATTTCGAGCTCTCCGATAAGATCAGAGATGAACTTAAAGATCTTGGCGTTCAGCTGATGGACGGAAAAGACGGAACGACTTTCAGCCTCGATTGATGATCTCTCTGAATCAAATACCTCAAAAGATCCTGATCGGACTGGTCCGATTCTATCAGTTGGCAATATCTCCCTGGATGGGCAAAAGTTGCCGCTACTCTCCTACCTGTTCACAATATACGATCGAAGCAATTCGGGAGTGGGGAGCCATTAAAGGAAGCTGGCTTGGCTTAAAACGGATTTCCAGTTGTCATCCATGGGGTGGTCATGGGCACGACCCCGTCCCAAAAAACGAAAATAAAAAGCTGTATGAACACCCGGAGGGTGCTCAGCATTAATTCAATATTCTCAGAGAAGCTAATTTTAAGATGAGTTCAATTACATTCAAAAAAAGACTGACCGTAGAACAAGTAGAAGAAGGTCATGATCTGGCCCCTAAATTTAATGAAGATGGTCTTATCCCGGTAGTGACCACCGATTTTGGGTCAGGTGAACTACTGATGCATGGATATATGAATGAAGAGGCCCTTAAGAAGACTATTGAACTGGGTGAAGCTGTGTACTACAGTCGCAGCCGAGAAACATTATGGCATAAAGGAGCCACCAGTGGATTAGTGCAGACCATCCGGGAAATGCGCATCGATGATGACCAGGATTGCGTCTGGCTCAGAGTTGATGTTCAGGGCAATGGGGCCAGCTGTCACGTAGGCTACCGTTCCTGCTTTTACAGAAGTGTTCCCACCGGTAATGATTTCAAAAAGACCGACGGTACACTTCGATACGAAGAAGATGAAAAAGTCTTTGATCCTAAGGAAGTTTACGGAGACGCACCGAATCCAACCAAACTTTAGAACCTGTGGGCCGGACTGCAGGCCGCAGTCTGACAGCCGATAGGTTTAAGGTCGACGAGTGCGCACCGCGCAAACGGAGCATTCCTGCGGTAGAATCACATTCAACAGTTTCAGAAGAATGTGACCTTTCCGCTGTCTACATGATACATTGCTCCGACAATATCGATCTCCCCATTGTCGTGCATCTCACGCAGAATATCACTTTTATCTCTGATCGCGTCTATGGTGTTCTGAACATTACGGTCAGACACATTCTGTACAAACTCAGCATCACTGCTGCTCGCTTCTATATTCGATTCGGATGCAACCGACTCTACAGCCGGACGGATATTACTAAGTAATGCCGTAATATTGCCGAGTTTCACATCATCGCAGGCGGCACTTACAGCTCCGCAACGTGAATGTCCCATTACTACGATCGCTTTGGACCCCGCTACCTTACAGGAATATTCAAGGCTTCCGAGAATGTCTTCATTTACAATATTACCGGCAACTCTGGCGCTGAAGATATCTCCGATCCCCTGATCAAATACGATCTCTGCAGGAACTCTCGAATCAATACAGCTCAATACTGCTGCAAAGGGATATTGTCCCCCGGTGGTTGATACCACCTGACCCAAAAGATCACGATTAAGTTTTTTGTCAGCAACAAAACGGCTGTTTCCCTCTTTGAGCAGTTGCAGGGCATCTGCCGGGCTCAAAGAAGACTGAGTTTCTGCATTCTGTGCTTTACTATTCAATTCTGAAATATTCATATCAATTAATATCGTTAAACCGTTTGTGTTGATTAATTTCTAGGTCCAATGGTGTTCTGAAGATCTTTGACGTGATCTTTTTCTTCGGGATTATAATTCTCAAAGCGAACCGTAATGTTTCTGTGTTTTGCCTGAACTTTAAAGTCTTCAATGATCTCAAGTACATCCAGATCAATATTCGAAGAACGACTGGCATCAATAATAAGATCAGTTCCATTGGGTATGTGATTCAGCGTCTGGAGCATACTGGCTTTATTCAGAAAGGTAACTTCCTCTGAGAGTTCCAGGAGAACCGGTTTACCATCTTCATGTTTCTCCGGATCAAAGAAATAGGGTGACTTATAATTGTTATAAAGAACAAAACTGACGGCTACTAACAAACCAAGTCCGATTCCTATCAGAAGATCTGTGAATACAATCCCCAGTATGGTCACCATAAAGGGTACGAAATGGCTGGATCCCTGCTTATACATCTGCTTAAACAGAGCCGGCTTAGCTAATTTATAACCAACCAGAAAGAGGATCGCAGCAAGACTTGCCAAAGGGATAAGGTTCAGAATATTTGGGATCAGCATTACTGTAAAGAGTAACAGGAAACCATGAATGATAGCAGATGTTTTCGTTCTGCCGCCTGACTGAATGTTTGCCGAGGATCTGACGATAACCTGTGTAATAGGAAGACCACCGATCAGACCGGAAATAAGATTTCCTACACCCTGAGCTCTCAGCTCCTGATTAGTTGGGGTTACCCGTTTGTATGGATCCAGTTTATCGGTTGCTTCCACACATAAAAGTGTTTCCAGACTGGCAACTACCGCGATGGTGGCGGCTGTTATATATACTTCCGGATTTGTGATAGCACTGAAATCGGGAAAAGTAAATTGCCCAAAGAAACCGGCAATAGAGTCTGATACCGGAAGACTGACTACCTGATTTGCAGCGAATGCGAAATTTTCCGTTCCTCTGAATATCAAATTCAGGATTATGCCCACTATAACAACGACCAGTGGTCCCTGGATCAATTCAAATAACCTGATCTTCTTCATGAACTTCTGTTCCCAAAGTATCAAAATACCCAGGCCGATCAGCGTTACCGTGATCGCTCCCGGACTAAAAAAGTCGAGCATGTTAACCAGTTCAGAAAAAGTATTTTGACCATCCGGCTGAAGAAAGGCGATCTCACCTTCCGGATTGCCGTCGTAGCCAAAGGCATGAGGTATCTGTTTCAGGATAATGATAATACCGATACCAGAGAGCATCCCCTTGATCACTGATGAAGGGAAATAGTATGCGATTATTCCTGCTTTTGCGTATCCCAGACCGATCTGTATTAATCCGGCTAGTACTACCGCTACCAGAAAGATATCGAATGCACCAAGCTCCTGTATAGCGGATAATACGATCACTGCAAGGCCGGCAGCTGGACCACTAACTCCAAGCGGTGACCCACTCAAAGAACCCACTACGATACCACCGACAATACCGGCAATAATACCGGCAAAGAGTGGTGCGCCGGATGCAAGAGCAATTCCAAGGCATAAAGGAACTGCTACTAGAAATACTACCAAACTGGCAGGAGCGTCATATTTAAGGTTTTCTAAAAAACCCGGTTTAAAGTCTTTATTCATTGTAAGATGTATTTAAGGGATACTTATCCCCGTAGAGTTGAAATAATTAAAGTCTGGATGTAATAATCGAAAGTATCAGGCCAGATCGGGTGGCGGGGAAGGAATAGTACGATAGACTCGCTGGAGAGGAATATCCGTTTCAAAGGACATCCACTTGAGTAATTGAGATGAGAATGATTTTAAACGAGGTTCTTCAAATATTTTATCTTCGTTCTCCGGATTCAGGTTTTCCTGACCGGAGGTATCTGCTGCTTCTTCACCGAAAGGTATGCTCAGCTCCGAATTCAGCTGATTTGGCAACATATCAACGGTAATCAGCACGGAAGATACCGCTGTAACAACACAGAGTATACCTGCTATGGCCGTAACCAATATATTTGAGTGGAATCTATTCATTTAAGAGTAAGTAGATGAACCTGTGCTCATTCGCACAGGCTCTGATATTACCTTCACATTATACAGAAATTTTTCATGGACGAAAAATATCTATTCTGAGCCCTGGAGGTGAGTTATCAATTAGTCTTCTTCGTAGAAAAACTCAATCATATTCCCATCAGGATCGGCTACAAATACAAATCTGCCTCTTTTACGATTCGCCGGACCACTCATGATCGTAACTTCTTTGGAACGGAAATACTTAGCCAGTTCGTCCACTTGTTCGGGACTCTCCACGTAAAAACCAAAGTGATCAACACGAAAGTCTCTGGATGTTGGATCGTAACTGGTCTCTGCTTCCACGATCACCAGAGTATCTCCATTACCGATCTTATAAACAGCCATACTTTGGCCCATGGTCCGGATCAGCTCCAGTCCCAGGATATCACCATAAAATTCTTTTGAGGCATCAATCCTGTTAACTCTGATCGTAATGTGATTTATTCCTGTTGGCTTAAAATTCATTTTTCAGTCTTTATGAAGTATTTTGTGAATCAAATTATACAGGTATCCCATAAAACAAAATAATCTGTGTCTACCTTATTTTTAGTAGCAACCCCGATCGGAAATCTGAAAGATTTTTCTCCAAGAGCAGTAGAAGTACTTAATTCGGTTGATTATATCGCCTGTGAGGATACACGAACATCCTCTAAGTTATTACAAGCTTATCAAATCAACAAACCTACCTTTTCATTTCATCAGCATAATGAACACAAAAAAGTGGATTATCTGACCGATCTACTGATGTCCGGCAGTCAGGTAGCGCTGATTACCGATGCAGGTATGCCCGGTATATCTGATCCCGGGTTTCTGGCATCACGGGCTGCCCACCAAAAAGGGATCCCGGTTGTGGTCATCCCCGGTCCGGATGCAGCTACTACTGCCCTTGCAGGAAGCGGGCTTCCCTGTGACCGTTATGTGTTTGAAGGATTTTTACCTCACAAGAAGGGCCGGCAGAAGAGACTTAAAGAATTAGCAGAAGAAGAAAGAACCATCATACTTTACGAAAGCCCGAACAGGCTCATAAAACTTCTTAGGGAGCTTGGAGAGTATTTCGGAAAAGAAAGGCTTGCCGCAGTATGTAGGGAACTCACCAAAACCTATGAAGAGATCACCCGGGCTCCTTTAAGCGATCTTCAGCAAAATTATGAGAACCGTGATTCTGTAAAAGGTGAAATTGTTGTTATCATTGCCGGTAAAAAATACTCCGAATGAAAAGATTCTGGTCCCACAAATTATTACTGAGTATCTCTTCCGGAATTCTTCTGGGACTTAGCTTCCCCCCTCTGGATCTCTCTTTTCTGAGTATTCCGGCTTTTATTTTGATCTTCCGCCTGGTCCATATCAGTGACGGACTCCGACAGGCTGCCTATTACCTTTATCCGGGCCTGGTCATTTGGAATCTGATCACCACTTACTGGCTCATGATGGCAGATATCTATGCCGGTATTGCTGCCATACTGGCTAACAGTGCGGTAATGACAATTCCGCTATGTTTGGCGGGCTATTTTGAAAAGAAATTATCCAATAAATGGATGATAGTCCTGCTTCAGACCACAAGCTGGGTGAGTTATGAATATCTGCACCATCTCTGGGATCTGTCATGGCCATGGCTGGCCATTGGAAATGCATGGGCTAATTATATCAGCCTGATCCAGTATATTTCTGTTACAGGTCACCTGGGTATCACCCTATGGGTGGTGCTTACGGCAGCCCTTTTATACCGGGGTATTGAGTTTTCTGATCGATCCTTTACTCTTTCAGCCCTCTTTATATTCATATTATTCCCGGCAGTATCATTCATCAGCTTTCAGGTTAATGAGGCCTCCGAAGCTTCAGGATCTACCCTGGTAACCGTCGTTCAACCTAATCATGACAGCTATCAGGATTTCGGAGGAATGAGCGGTATTCAGGAAGTAATGGACAGTCTTTTCTCAGAAACAGAACGTCATCTCGAGGAAAATACGGAACTCATAATCTGGCCGGAAAATGCAATTGATAAAGCCATCTATCCGCAGGGATATGAAGAAAATCGCATAGCTGATTCTGCACGGTCCTGGAACAGCCCTATCTTAACCGGAACCGGATATATAAAGATATATAATGAGGGTGAAGAACCTGCCTACTACCGGACCGGGGGCATTGGCAGGCCATACAATATATATAATACAGCATTATTTGTGGATATCTATGGCAAGGCACTTCCTTATTTCAAAGCTAACCTGGTGCCCATCGTTGAGAGAGTTCCATTTCTGCCGGTTCTGATCAAAGCAGATGTTTTTGATCTCGTTCCCTGGAATGAGATCCCCAGTTTCGGAAAAGGTTCCAGTCATACTTTGTTCAGCAGTGCGGATTATTCAACCCCGGGACTGGTTTGTTACGATTCCGTCTATCCAACCTGGATTCGACCCTTTGTTCAAAATGGTGCTACATTTATTACCATCATAACCAACGACGGATGGTGGGGAGACACCAGCGGGCATCATCAGCATTTTGCCTATGCCAGGCTCAGGGCTATTGAATTCGACCGCTGGGTGGTCCGTTCAGCCAATAACGGAATATCCGGTATCATTGCTCCTGACGGAACTGTTAAGGTCAAAACCGGATACTGGACTCGAACCGGATTCAGTTATGAAGTTCCCGATCTGAACACCCGTACTTTTTATACACGCTTCGGAGACTGGTTAGCGATCACCTGTCTGTTCTTATCCTCAGGTGCATTTATATTTCTTCTTATAAAGAGCAGACTATCTTGAGCGGATCGCCACACGAACATTAAAACGGATATCCTGATTGGTCCTTGGAGGGAACTGTGAAGACTTCGGCTGTATGTTACTGTAGGTATACTCAAAGTTAGAAGAAATCGTTGATGAGAATCGGTAACCGATTATGATCGTCCCGTTGATCCTTTTCTGGCCGGACTCAAACGGATCATTTGTCGGGCTATACAGGCTTGCATTTGGTACCACATCAGGCCGACTGAGTACACTTTCAATATCCGCACCCAATGCATATCGTTTCTCTGAATCGTCTGAGATCCTTCCGTTTATGGTGATATCAATGTTGTTGCGTACTTTAGGAAAGAAAGGGATCCGGACTTTTCTGAATGAATAATTGATATTGAAATTGATCCCTTTGGAAATTCGCTCTGTGATATTCCGGCTTGACAGAGACAAACTCGCCTGCTTGCTGCTATTAAAACCCAGCTGAGTGGAAAGGTTACTGCTCCAGGTAATATTCAATTGTATCAGGGGATCGAAACTCTGCTGCACGTTTATGGATGCCGGCTCAAATTCTTCTCTGAAATCAACAAAGGAATAGTTACCGATATTCTGACCCGGTTGTGATCCTATGATCGGATTAAAGATCCAGCCAAGCCTGTATGATCCCGTATAAGCATGAGTCAGAGAAGCGCGGTTCATCATGTCCCCAATGACCGGGAGAACATCCTCCAGGCCGGACCAGGTTACTCTCCAGTTGGGTTTCGGAAATGGAGTAAAGTCTTTTTTCCCTAACGATCCGGCTCCCCCACCTAAATAAGCCTTTCTGAAATCTTCCTGCAGGGTGCGCCTGTTAAATAATGAGCGCCCGTCCTGATTACCTGAAGCATCAGAGATCTGATTAGACCCGTTAAAGTCATCAAAGGCCGCACTGAGGTGCCGGCTAAATAGTTCATCATATCCCTTGCCGAATGCCCATACCGATGACCTGATCTCCCCTGATGCTGAATTAACGGAACTGCTCTGACCGTTCGGGTTCAGTGAGATCGTTTCAACATTACGTTCGGTCCAGCGGGTTTGCCAGTCCAGATCGATCGTAAAATTCCTGAAGGGTGTGAATTTAGTACCCCACAAAATATCATCAGTGGTAGTTTTATTTATAGGCAGCTGAACGGTCTGATTTCCGCTGCTATTGGATATAAGCTGATCTCTGCCTAATTCATCAACCAGGCCCAGCCGGTAAGCCAATGAGGGAGAATAATTATCATCCCCCGGATTATTAAACGCATAGTAAAACTGGGAATCTCCATTATAACCAGCTTGGGATGAATTCTTGTTCTGCTTATAGGTAATATTAATATTGTCCAGACTGAATAATGCGAGTACAATCTTGCGACCAATATACTTCAGGTCCTTTCCTAAATTTTGCGTGCGAAGACTGTCTGCTCTCACTTTATTTCGTTGCCTTGATTGGCGTTCCGACTGATCTTCTCTCGACATTTTACTGATAAAGCCTACTTTATCAAGTAACCGGTTGGTATTCATATTGAGAGAGTTATCCAGCCTGAAATTATTTGAAATGTTAGCCCCAAGATTGGATCCTTCGGGACTGTTATTCCATGAATAACCACCTCCATAACTGGCAGTATAACTCAGCCAGTTCAGCTGTCTGACCTGATTGAATCTGGGCCTCCAGGTCGCCGTAAAGGTTTCCTGATAATTAGAGCGCCGGGCCGTCAGACTGTCATTTACAATGTCTCCTAAGGTCTCAAAGGTATTCTTTATGCGGAAACTGGTGCTGTCAATTCCCGAACGATTTAATGGTTCAATCCCTGCTCTTGAAAGGTCGAAATTTGTGTTCGAGCGAAATGAAGTACTGATCGATTCCGTAAACTGGTAATTCAAGCCGAAAGAAGACCGCTGTGTAAATGTATGTGACTGAAGCAATGGCTGAGGAGTTCCGCTGGCCTGAATGCGTCTTCGTCTCTCATCGTAAGATCGGTTCAATCCTGCTGTGGCACTAATGGAAGAAGGCATATAACCCAGTCGTAGTTTGGATAATAAGCCCAGAACCGGGACACTCTCCGTAAACCCGAAAGGCCTGAACAGACGAATATTCCTGAAGGTCAGACTATAGTTTATGGATGCGGTATAATTCCAGTTATCCTGGAACCGGTACTCCGGATTTCGCAGATTACCCTGATTATAAACGTAACTGAGTCTGGTTTTATCGAGTGTATACTGAGCGAGTTTAGACCTGGAGTTCGTTTTCGAAATATTGGATATGTTCAGAGAGAAGTTTTCATTAACCGTCTGTACTTCCCTGATCTTTGAATCGATGATACTGCTTTTTTGATCATCCGTTAAATTCGGGTTATCCTCGGTTGCATTCACGAAATCGTCCAGCCTGATATCCCCCTGATTAGGCAGAAACTGAGGGGTTACTGAGTTCCTTCTCGTCGAAACGGAAACCGGGAAATTCCACCCAAATCGATCCGGTATCAACTTATGCAGGTTAACGGTGGAACTGATATTATATCCCAGCTGGTCGGATAGTCGTCGTTGCCCAAGATTGGATTCCAGGCTTCCGAATCCGGCAGTCTGACGGGTGAAATTAGTGTTGATCGTGGCAAAATCAGCCAGTTTAAAATTCGCCTTGGCATTGGCCGCCCATCCTTTCTGATTATCAAATCCGGATACCCTCAATTCGTTCAGCCACATTCCTGCATTCAGACTTGGGATACCCGGAGACTCAGGATCTGTAGCATCATAGGGGTTTCTTATCCCCATACCTAATTCCGTGATCCGGCTAAGCGACGGGTTCCCTTTTACTGCAACCACTGCACCCGGTACGGCGTCATCATCTTCACCTAAAGCCATTTCGAATAGCTGGCTGTTATCATCGGTTTGCTGATCCCTGATCTGCTTCAGTTCATTAAAAGCTGCAAGAAGGATATTCATACTATTCTCCTCATACAGCCATACCAGTTCAGCATCTTCATCCAGGCGTCCTCCGTTATCGGGGTCAAAATCTCCGTATCGGTCCGGGTTGGGATCTGATGGAGTTACCGGCTGCCGGTACTCATAATAATTTGAATTCAGATCAGTACCCATTCTGACCACCAGTTCAGCATCCCCCCGGTTATTATAGCCTTCACCATGGACAAACATCCTCATATTGGAGTAATAGAGCAGGTTTAGTCCGCCGGGATATACTTTCTTGACCAGTTGCACTTCGCCTGCACCCAGGTTATCTACTTCCAGTAACAGAGACTGTTCATTGGCCAGTGACTCCAGCTGCTGACCCCGGTTAACCGCACGGATTGAACCTTCTGGCTGCCGGTATGGGATCGGTGTTCGGTTCGCATTCTCTTCGATATTGATCGTGGAAACCCTGAATTCCGCTGATGATCCTTCCGAATCGGTAATATTCAGTGCTTTTCTCCATTGGTTACCCACAAATTCGAAAGTAGCAAAGCGCATGGTAAACGGTTTGCGATATCCGGACATCCAGACACGGATATAGGAAATATTCTGAAAATCTTCGATGTCCCCTACTTTTCTCACAAAATCGGTCAGGGGAATGCGCACCAGGTGCCAGCGGTCCTGCTGCTGGTCTCCGGGCACCTTATCAACGATATAGGTTCCGGGAGATCCGATCTCCAGGTTAGCAAAGTCTGCCGGGTTGAGGTCGACCTCATACTGGAAATATGAATTATTCTGTTCGATGGTGGATGGAGTGATCAATCCTTCCTTATCCGGCTTCAAAGTGATCGCCTGCTTGCCCCCACCTGCCACCGGCGTATTACCCTCATGGTATCCCAGCACCCGGTAAAAGCGTTCCTGAAGCGGTAAGTCCTGAACTACGGGATCGGTATAGAAAAAGAAATCATCATTGGACGGATCCTGCAGGATTTCCTCAAATTCAGGAGAATTTGCTCCGTATTGCACCCTCATCGAGTCAATGAAATCTGTAAATACCGAAACTTCATCCTTTCCTTCAAAGCCGTTAGCGGTAGGTATTCCATCCAGACCGACATCTTCCAGTTCCCTGTTATCATTGGAAAACTGACCCTGTGGCGGCGGGGGTATAGAAGGAATAAATGAACGGGTTTCATCCGGGTTGTCGGGTACCAGGTCATTCAGGTTGGTAGCTAATCCATCCTCACTGTTCAGCCTAAAATTCGGAACCACATCCTCCGAAACCACCCCGATATCTATGTAGATCTTTCCGTCGTAATCAATGACATCCTGTGCCGTTGGAGCCTGACCACCCGGTAAAATTGGTTGTACCCAGAATTCCAGGAATTCAACATTATTCTGGGTAAGGTCTTCCTGACCTGAGGGTATAACAGCGGTCATACCACCCCAGAAATCATCCGGGTTAAGCTCCAGCTGATTTCTCAGATCTTTATTCAGATTATACGGCCCTCGCTTGGTCGGATTATAGAAGATATCAAGTGTATTGATCACTTCTTCCTGAGGATTATTGGTCTGACGTCCCGGGAATACATCTTCCAGCAGTACCGTCTGTGATTCGGGGGTTGCAAAAGCATTTCCGAGAATACTGCTAATGTTTCTGGGAATAGAATACCACGAGAACTGAGCTCTCAGATCAGCTCTCGCTCTTTTAGACTGAATGTCATTCACCGGTACCGTAGCATCGGGATCATTAAAATAGGCTTCATCGGGGATGTAGCCGGGTATGGCTGCCGGAATAGGTGCCAGATTCCATCGGATAGCGTTGCTGAATGAAATATTGAATTCTGTTCCCTCAAAGTCATCGATAAATTCCAGTCCGTTCTCTTCATCCCTGAACAGGTCTCCACGGTCAATAGCGTCCTGTACCGCTTTTGTCTGAGCTACTCCCGGACGAAGCTGAGCAAATTCACCGCTCACACTGATGCTGGAGGCTTCTTTGGTCTGCAATAAGGGAACTTTATCAATGGCTCGGGTCAGCCAGGGAGTATCAAACCTTGCTTTAGCGTCCAGTCCGATAATCGTATTGTTGATCGGTGCGTTTCCGATCCTCAGCTTATCCTGTGTGGGCTGCTCTTTTAACCTGAATAAAGTAGATCCAATTACAATATCATCATTCACTTCGTATTCTGCCCTGAGACCGGTAAAATTTCGCTGACCAATGATGGCGAACTGATTATTCTCGTATTCGATCCGTATCTCCTGTCCGGGAGCCAGGAATTTATCGTTCAGTATAGTCACATTCCCGAATGAATAATCTACTTCATAATCTACTCCCTGAGTTAATTCCACTCCATTGGCAAAAACACTCACCGATCCTTCTACGAGGCCACTGTAGCCCCCCAGGAAGAAAGTACCTGACACTCCTCCCTTAGAGGCCCCTTCAATACGATAGTAGCTGTTCTGCGGTCGCTGATTGGCTTCATTGATCTTAAGGTCGTAGAGCTCCCTGAATACCAGTGCATTTCTAACCGAATCAGAAGCTCCTGCTTCCATAAGCAATTCGTCAATACGTGCTCCGAATGGTTCCAGATATGGGAACATTACTTTCCCCTCAGCTGCATTTAAGGTGATCCCGGAGAAATCAATGATGTTATCAGGAGGTAAGGCCCCCTGAGTATTGGTCCGGTCGAGCCCGAGATCCTGCAGTAAAGGGGTACCTACTCCGGGCAGGTTTGTCTGAGGTACATTCTGTTCGGTGAAATAAATGTTCAGGTCCAGTCCATCCGGGGTGATGTTGGAAACTCCGAGGGAGTAGATATTACGCATCGTAAGTGGCCACGCCCTGTTATCCGTGGTCATATTCTGAGGCCGGATGAGTTTAAGATAACTGCGGCTGCTGGATTGTGGTATCAGGTCTCCTATCTGTACCTGACTCCCGTTTGAGGGATCAACATAAGAGAATGATACAGCGATGGTGGATTTTGAATCTACCCCTCTTTTAAGACTGAAATATCCCAGTGCGGGATTATAGGTATAATCTACTCCCTCCTGTAGCTGTTTGTAGTAACCCACTTTAAATTCACTTCCTGAGACCCCGAAAGTCTCGGCTGACAACTCCGGGTTATCACGGTTTGCTTCAAGCAGAGCATCATCAAAACGGTCATTTGCCGGATTTGGTAAAGCAAAACTACTGTCCGGATTCTGAACCACTCCGAGATCGACCAATGAAATAGCCTCGATCGCATCCTGATCTGTATTTACAGACTGCACCTGTTCAACCCATACATTCAGTTGAGAGATCTGATAAGCCTGACCCAGCTGCTGGGGATCGGCTACATTCCCCTCAAATTCCTGGCGGTTATAGAAATCAATAAAAAAGTGACGGTCATTATCATACTCCGTCGGCCGGATGGAAATAGGTTGTTCCTGAGAACCGCCTGTTACAGTTTGAGTGTTACTCTGCCCTTCCTGCTGAGATACAACGGAAGTAAGCCGGAGAGAACCCAGTTCTGCAATAGATTTAATTCCGAAAAGGGCGCCACCACCCTGTATCAGGGAGTTACCGGTTTCCATCGAAACGTTACCCATCTCGATCCGTTTGATAATCTCGTCTTCATAACCCTGATATACAATATTCAGCCGGTTCTGAAAATCAAACTGCCTTTCGGTATCCCAGTCTGTTGAAATAGTAAGTTTATCCCCGATCGTACCCTGAATATTCAGCTGCAGATTCTGATTGAAAGTAGGGTCAATTCTTCGCTGCAGATCCGGAGGAAGATTGGGATCCTCCACTTTCTGTATAGAAGCACCAACATTCATATTCGCAGAACCGTTTACGCGGAGGTTTACTTCCGGTTTCCCGAATATGGTTGTAAATGCGGAGTTTTCACCACCCGGCACATTAATACTAAAGTCTAAGAGCCCTCTTCCACTTTCTTCTTCCCGCTTACCTTCCTCGATCAAACGAAAGCGAATAGCTCTTTCTTCCTGCTCTCGTCTGTATTCCACATACTGATCGAAAGAGAATACCTGCGGCACACCGGAAGGAATTCCATTAATGCTGCGCGTGAGAGTATAGGTACTGACCGAGTCCCACTGAACTACGGTAATGTCTGATGGTAACTGAATATAGTAGAGCTGTGCCGGACGAACACTTCTGCGCTGTACGACCGGTCCTTCCGGAATTCGAATGATGGGTTTCACGCCCGGGATAAGTGTATCCGGCTGCACCACCCCCTCGGTCTGATCAGGGCGGTCCTGTCCCATCACCATTCCAATGTCTGAAAAGCCAGGAATAATTAAGCTCATTCCTGAGATCAGAGCCAACTTTATAAATAAATACGCCGGTTTAATATCCGAATCAGGTTAATTCTAAGGTCTGTAGCGTTCGGCGATAGGCAGTAGTGGATTTTTAATGCAAATGATCATTTTTAGTCGTGCCCACGATAATACTAAGTATTTGAGTATCTTGAAAGTGCTATGAGGAGCTCATTTTATTATCTCTGCGTGCAAATTCTTGTATATTAAGGCACCTGATTTTATCGTTATCGCCCGGAAACTGAAAAAATTGTACTCTTGATCAATCAATTAAAGACAGATCTGCTCAAAAAGCATTTAGGCCCCTTCCTGTTTTGCTTTATAACGCTGATGTTTCTGCTCCTGATGCAGTTTCTGGTCATGAATATTGATAACCTGATAGGAAAAGAGATTCCGCTGGCTATCATTCTGGAGCTCATTGCTACCAATCTCGCTTACATGGTGGTACTGGCAACCCCTATGGCAGTACTCATTGCTACGCTTATGGCATTCGGTAAATTTTCCGAACTCAATGAGCTTACCGCACTGCGTGCATCCGGTGTCAACCCTTTTCATGTGATGAGGCCTGTACTTATTGCCTCCATAATACTCACGGTGATGCTAACGTGGTTTTCAGATCAGGTGCTTCCCGACGCTAACCATAAATCCAGATCTCTTTTTATAGACATAAAATTAAAAAAACCGGCTTTTGAACTGCAGACCGGAAATTTTTATCAGGGTATTGAGGGATACACTTTTCTGGTGAGAGAAATTGACGGCGAAACCGATAGTCTATATAACATTACTCTGTATGAGGATCCCAGCAATACGCGAGATCGCCGTTTCATCCGGGCAGACCGAGGCATACTTAAAAGTAAGGGTGGCGAAGCTCTGGAGCTTACCCTCCATGATGGACAAGTTTTTAGTCAATCTGCCGGTTCCAGAGGTACAACCAATCAGTTTGAAAAATCCTCGTTTTCAGAACACCGCATGATCCTTGACCTGGCTGATCTGTCGTTTATGCGTTCCGACCCGACAAACCGAAGCCGGGGAGAAAGAACCATGAGCTCGAAGGCTATGATGCAAGTAGTGGATTCCCTGCGATCCGAGTACAATAACTACAAGATCACGGCTGCCGAGAATATGCTGCTTAACACCGAGACTACAGAGACCGACGATGGGGAAAAAGTACGGATCTTTGAAAATAATGAATCTTTTTTCAAACCTGAGATCATTGTAAATACCTCCGGCAGAAAGCTCAATCGTATTGAAAGCACCTATCCGCTAATCAACAGATATGAGGATCCCGTACAACAGCTGAACCTTATCCGTGAAGCCAGCAGGCAGCTGAATGATTATCAAAGCTGGTTCAGTAATGTGGAAAGCAATGCGGAGTATCGTAAGAAAAGAGCCGCACAGTTCTTGGTGGAGATACATAAAAAATTATCTATTCCGATAGCTTGCCTGGTCTTTGTATTATTTGGAGCTCCAATAGGTATTATGACCAGAAATGGAAACTTTGGGATCGCGGCTCTCATCGGCTCAGTGGTACTTACTTTTTACTGGGTCTCCATCATACAGGGGGAAAAACTGGCCGATTTAATGTACATAAGTCCTTTCTGGGGAATGTGGACCTTCAATATCATTATGAGCGTAACGGGTATCATCCTGATCCTGAACCTGACTACTGAATTGCAGATCAGTAAACTCTTCAGGAGGTCACATGAATAAATTTGACTGGCTGGTTATAAAGAGACTTCTATTTCTTTCCATCCCTATCACGTTAATGCTGTTATTTATCTTTGTACTTATAGATTTTTCGGATAACAGTGACGAATTCTTTGAACAGGGTGCAACATTACTAGAAATTTTCACCGGGTATTATCTCAATTATATCCCGGATATGGCTCGGCAGATCCTTCCGGTTGCTGTTTTTGCTTCCTGTCTTTTTATAACGGGACAATTCACCGAGCGGCTGGAGATCACCTCCCTGAAAGCAGCAGGTGTAAGCCTTTACAGGATCTCTTTACCCTATATTCTAACCGGACTTATGCTGGCATCTGCTACTAGTTTTTTTGATGCCTACCTGATCCCAAATGCCAATGAGCGTAAATTCGCTTTTGAAGAAAGATACCTGCGGGGTAAGATCGAAAGGGTGGAAAATCAGGATATTTTCAGGCAGCCTTTACCGGACACTCAGCTCAGACTGAATTATTTTGACCGCGCGCAAAACGTCGGATATCAGGTACGAATGTTTCAATATGAAGGGAATGAAGTGATCAAAACGACCAGTGCCTCTAAAATGTCCTGGGACGAAGAAAATGAGATCTGGGTCCTGCAAGGGGTTCGTGAACAGATCTATAACGATTACGGATATTCTGAATTTCAGTACAATAATAAGGATACGACTCTAAATGTATATCCCAGAGACCTTGCCCGTACAAGCAGTGATATAGCATTGCTAACCTATGAAGAGGCACAGGATTATATAGAGTCTCTTGAAAGAAGCGGTGCCGGTAACGTTGCAGATCCAAAAGTGAAGTACTACAGCCGCCTGTCTTATCCTCTTTCAATTCTGACCGTAACCATTATCGGTTTCGCATTTGCTTCGGTTCGAAGAAGAGGTGGACGAGGGGTTTACATAGCCGGCGGACTAATGTTTAGTTTTGTATACCTAACCTTTATGGAGATCATCAAACCATTCGGATCAAAAGGAGTTCTGGATCCGGTCCTGGCGGCAACCATCCCCCATGTGACATTCCTCATAGTTGGGATCATTCTACTTATAAGTACCCGGAAATAGGCTCAGGCCTCTGGATGAGGACCACGGTACATATGCAGGTCTATTTTATCTTTACCGGAGATGGTGCCATGCTCTTCCTCGTAGCGCTGAACATTTTCATTCAATGCTCCGGCCAGTCTTTTGGCATGATCCGGAGTCAGTATCATTCTTTTGACCACTTTAGCCTTGGGTACTCCGGGCATAATAGAAATGAAATCCAGTATAAATTCAGAAGGAGAATGTGTGATCATGACAAGATTAGAATAAGTACCGGCGGCCTCTTCTTCCTTGAGTTCAATTTCCATTTTACCGGTATTCATCGTTTGGTCTTTTTCTGACATAATTATTCTTTTATTCTAGAAATCCTTGTTCTTTCATCCAGTCATCATTATACACCTTCTGAATGTAACGTGTACCGCTATCCGGCAGAATAATGACCATGAATTCATCTTCTGCAAGCGGATTTTGTTTCGCATATTCTATGGCTCCAGCAACTGCCGCTCCGCAGGACCAACCGATCAGTAATCCTTCTTCCCTTGCCAGGCGTCTTGTCATGATCGCTGAGTCCTTGTCGTTCACCTGAACTACATCATCCACGTAATCAAAGTCTATGGCTTCAGGTATAATATCTTCTCCGATCCCTTCAGTCATGTACGGTTTTACAACACTCTTGTCAAACTCACCGGTCTCAAAATATTTCTTGTAAACTGAGCCTACACTGTCAATACCGATGGTCCGGATATTCTTGTTTTGTTCTTTCAGGTATTTACTTACCCCGGTAATGGTTCCTCCGGTACCCATACCAGCTACATAATGGGTCACTTTTCCTTCGGTCTGCTCCCAGATCTCAGGCCCGGTAGTCTCATAATGTGCCTGGGGATTACTAAGATTATCGTACTGATTTGGGTAAAAAGAATTGTCGATCTCTTCGGATAATCTTTTTGCCACCGAGTAATAACTTTGCGGATCATCGGGTTCCACATTCGTAGGACACACGATCACTTCTGCTCCCAGCGCTCTCAAAAGGTCTACTTTTGATTTACTTTGTTTATCGGTAGTGGTAAAAACGCACTTGTATCCCCTGCTTACCGCTACCAGTGCAAGCCCCATACCTGTGTTCCCTGAGGTGCCTTCAATGATCGTTCCACCGGGTTTCAGTAATCCTTTTTTTTCAGCATCATCGATCATTTTGACCGCAATGCGATCCTTTATACTGTGACCGGGATTAAAGTATTCCACCTTGACCAAAAAGGTGCCGCTCAGATCCTTAGTGATCTTATTCAGTTTAATAAGAGGAGTATCCCCGATAGTTTCCAGGATGGAATTATGATACATAACAGATATAGAATATTATTTTGTTTATTTTATGCAGCCAAACAATCGCTCATTAATATAATTCCATGTTCATAGAACAAAGAAAGCCGAAAGATTTTGATTGCGGATTCAACTTAGATCTCATGATCGCTGCACTTCCTAGAATTGAAGATACCGAAGAACGTGTAAGCTATGCAAAGAGAGTTGTAGGTTTGATCAAACAAAGTCACCCAACCTGGGTAGATGAAGACGGCAGATCGGAAGCTGCATGGGAGCATTTCTACAAACTGGCTGAATATGATCTGGATGCATACGGCATCCACAATCCATTTCAGACCGGTGAAGAAGACGACGCTCAGTAGCCTGTAACACCATTCTGTATACTATTTACTCCCCCTTTCTTCACATTTCCCTTCCCATTTAAAGAAGATTAAATATTTACACGGGGCTTTATATTCGTCAACTTTCAATTTATATTGAAAGTTGAACGACCAACATTACCTATGTCTTCAAAAAACCTGAAATATCAGTCATCAGACGGCTGTCTAAGTGATCAGATCGGAGTAGCTGAATTAAAGAAAGCTTTTGATCACGCTCACACTAAGGCTGTCAAAGGGAGAAAAAATTATTTCTCTTACACTTTCGCTATACCGTCGGTTGATCCGCTGGCCGTGCTGGAACAGCACAAGATTACGGATCAGTTTCAGTACTATTTCGAAAAACCTATTGATGAATTTTCTATTGTAGCTGCCGGTACTGTAGAAAGAATAAAAACGACCGGTGATGACCGCTTTAAAGAAGCTTCCCGGAATGGAAAAGAGTTGATCAGCCGTGTTCACCATTTTACTTCTGTTCAGCATCACCTGGCCAGCATACATCTGCTTGGCGGCTTTTCCTTTTTTGACCACAATGTCGGACAAGACTGGCGTGATTTCGGAGCAGGTTCCTTTACGCTGCCTGAATGGGTGTTGATAAAAGATGGTAAAGTAACTCTGGTAACTATTACCATACCACTGAGTGATAAAGATCAATTCGGTGACTTGCGTAACAACCTGTTCAGCATACTGGATCGACTGGACCATTTGTGTCAGGCAAAAAATTATTCACTGGATACCGAAAAGGGTACGTCCACGCAGGTTGATATACCGGATCAAAATTCTCCTGCCTATAAGAACTGGAAGCAGTCGGTTGAAACAGCTATTGACCTTATTGAACAAGACGCATTCAAAAAGGTGGTAATAGCCCGCGACCTGAAAGTAAAGCTGGACCGGCCGGTGTCTGATACCGCTATCCTGCATTATCTGAGGAGACAGTATCCCGATTGTTATTCCTTTCTGATCCGCCAAAATGGTGAAAGCAGCTTTATAGGCAGTACTCCGGAACGCCTGGCCTCATTCCGGAACCGTTTTGTATTAACAGAAGGTCTGGCCGGAAGTATTTCCAGGGGAAAAACAGCATCCGAAGACGCCAAGCTAGAATATGAACTTCTGCATAGCCAGAAAGATCTGAGTGAGCATTTTTATGTACTGGATGCGATCGAACATAATCTGGAAGATTTTTCAGATGCAGTTGAGCATCCGGATTTTCCAGGGATCAAGAAATTATCCAATGTACAGCACTTGTATACACCGGTCAGAGCTAAGATCAAGAACGGAGTATCCAGAACCAGAGTACTTGAAAAACTGCATCCTACTCCGGCTGTTGGCGGTTATCCCCGGGAAGATGCCATCTCCTATATCAACAAACTGGAAAGTTTTGAACGCGGCTGGTATGCTGCTCCGGTAGGCTGGATCAATGCACGCGGTGAGGGTGAATTTGTGGTTGCGATCCGAAGCGGTCTTATCAAAAAAGAAGAAGTGAAGTTTTTCGCAGGATGTGGTATTGTTAAGGACTCCGATCCCCAAAAGGAATGGGAGGAAACAAACCTTAAATTCATACCCATGCTGACTGCTCTGGAATATGCAAGAAAATGAAAAGCCTCAGAATGTAGCCTTTTACTGGTGTTCAGCTTTTGCCCGCACTTTATTTGAAGAGGGAATCGAGCACATTATAATCTCTCCCGGATCACGATCCACCCCGCTGGTTATGGCTTTTGTATCTCACCCGGGTTTCAGGATACATACGGTGATCGATGAGCGTACTGCAGCATTTACAGCCCTTGGAATCGCTAAAACCTCCGGTAAACCCGCAGTTCTGATTTGCACCTCAGGTACTGCAGCAGCGAATTATTATCCGGCTGTAATCGAAGCTACCCAGTCTAATGTTCCGCTTATTATTGCAGGTGCCGACCGCCCCTATCATTTACAGCAGGTTGGCGCTTCACAGACTATTGATCAGCTAAAGCTGTTTGGAGATTACCCGGTCTACTTTCAGAATATGGGTGAACCAAGTTCAGATGAACCTAGCATAAAACGTGTTATGACAACGGCCCGGCAGGCGGCTGAAACTGCAATGAACCGTTGCGGAGTGGCTCATATTAACTTTCCATTTAGAAAACCCTTTGAACCTGATCCTGATTTCCTCAAGAAATCTGAATATAGTAATCACAAACACTCCCGACGAAAGATCACTGTTTATTCTCCTGAATCAGGTAAGACCCGAATGAATGATACCTTCTGGTCGGATCTCACAGCTGCTGAAAGGCCTCTGATCGTTGCAGGGCCGGCTACAAAGCCGGATGTAATGGAAAATGCACTGAATCTGGCAAAGATACTGCAGGCTCCTCTGCTGGCGGAACCCGGCTCCAATCTGCCACACACCAAATATTCGGTATCCGGATTTGACGGTTTTCTTAGTAATGAAAATAACCTGAGTGAGTTAGAGCCGGACCTGATCCTCAGATTCGGACAGCAGGTGGTCAGTAAAGCGCTGAATCGTTTTCTGGAAAGGACTGAATCACGTCAGATCTCTTTCATCAGCAACGAAAAATGGGTGGATGGTTCATTATCTGCTGACCGGTTTCTGCAGCTCAAAAATAAATTAGTGATACCTGACATACATGGTGCTGCACAAAAAGACTGGCTTAAAAAATGGAGGTCAGCTGAACGCAGTTACCGTAAATACAGCGAAGAGCTGTTGCACCCCACAACTCCTATTGCCGACGGGTATGTATTTGCAAAGATCTCGGAACTGATTCCGAAAGATGCTTTTACTTTCCTTTCAAATTCATTTCCTGTCCGGGATATGTCTATGTTCGGCCAATATTCAGGTAAAGAGATCTATACGAACCGGGGAGCAGCAGGCATAGATGGAATACTATCGACAGCCATAGGCAGCAGTATAGCTTTAAAAAAGACGGGTATTCTGTTTATTGGCGACATTGCATTCTTACATGATTCCAATGCACTATTAAACGCTGGTCTGTTGGAGGAGTCACTGGTAGTAGTGGTCCTAAACAACGGAGGCGGAACGATATTCAGGATGCTGCCGATCGACAATTATCCCAAGCACCCTTACCGCCCGTATTTCGAAACCCCTCAGCGGGTCAAGATCAGTGCACTTTGCCGGGCACATAAAGTGGATCACAGCCTGGTAACCCGTCCCGAACAGATCATACCCTATTTTGAGACCGCACTGGATCAGCCCGGACTTCATGTACTGGAGTGTATTACCGATCCTGATAATTCCATGAAGCAAAGAAAAGAACTCTGGAATTTCGAGCTTGAATCATGAAACTCCGGGTACGAGGCATCTCTTATCATCTGAAAAGATGGAATGAAGAACCCGAACTACCGGATGTGGTCTTTTTGCATGGTTTTATGGGCAGTGGAGAGAACTTCAAAGCATTGGTCTCCAAATGTGTGTACTTCTGCAATCCTCTGACCATTGATCTGCTGGGCCACGGTGAAACAGAAGGCGCTGAACTGCATTACCGTTTCAGTCATAAAGAACAGACCGCAGATCTTAAAAAACTTATTTCAGAACAGATCGGCCGGCCGGTTTTTCTTTACGGATATTCCATGGGGGCTCGACTTGCTTTATCACTGGCATTGAAACACCCTGAGCTGTTTTACGGTCTGATCCTTGAAAGCGGCACTTTCGGTATTGAAGGAGAAACCGAACGACAGGCGCGGCAGTCGCTGGACGGTCGCAGAGCAGATGAGATCCTGGGGAATTTTAAAGGTTTTCTGGATGAATGGAAAAAGCTGGAGCTGCTTAAGACCAATGAACCCCATCCTGAAACCGAAATGATTCAGTCTCAGCAACAACCTCTGTGGATCGCTAACAGTTTACTGGGATTTGGTACCGGCACCATGCCCTGTTTCCGAAACGCCTTACCGGATCTGCCGCTTCCGGTTCAGCTGATCACCGGACAGAAAGACAGTAAATTTATCCGGATCAACCAGGTGATGAAAAAGGAATTAAATTCCGCAGAACTCAGTATTGTACAAAATGCCGGACATCGGGTACATTTGGATCAACCCGATGAAATAGCAAAAATTCTAAGATCATTCATTTCAAAACATTTCAGACATGAACTGGACCACCGTTAAAGAATACGAAGACATTACCTATAAGAAATCCAATGGCGTAGCTCGTGTGGCTTTTAACCGGCCGGATATCCGTAATGCATTCCGTCCAAAGACCTTATTCGAGATGATGGAAGCTCTTACCGACGCCAAAGAAGACAATGATATCGGCGTGATCCTGATCTCCGGTGAAGGTCCGGCCAAAGACGGAGTCTGGTCTTTCTGTTCCGGGGGTGATCAGAACGTTCGCGATAAAACCGGTTATAAAGCGGAAGACGGGATCGACCGCCTGAATGTACTCGAGATTCAGCGCCTGATCCGATTTATGCCCAAGGTAGTGATCGCCGTGGTTCCGGGCTGGGCGGTGGGCGGCGGACACAGTCTGCATGTGACCTGCGATATGACCCTGGCCTCAAAAGAACACGCCATCTTCAAGCAGACCGATGCGGATGTGGCCAGTTTTGACGGCGGGTTTGGGTCCGCCCTCCTCGCACGACAGGTGGGACAGAAACGTGCACGCGAGATCTTCTTCCTTGGGGCCAATTACTCCGCACAGGAAGCCTTTGAAATGGGAATGGTCAACCTGGCGGTGGAACATGACAAACTCGAAGAAACAGCTTATGAATGGGCCCAGGAGATCCTGAGAAAATCACCTACTGCTATCAAGATGATCAAATTTGCTTTCAACCTGATCGATGACGGACTGGTGGGTCAGCAGGTCTTTGCCGGCGAAGCGACCCGTCTAGCCTATATGACCGATGAAGCCGAAGAAGGAAGAAATGCTTTTCTGGAGAAGCGGGAACCGGAATTCCGTAAGTTTAAGAGGAATCCGAGTTAATTGGGAATTAAGAATTCGGATTTCAATATCCAGCGTTAATTTCTTATTGAATCTATTGAGTTTGAGGTTATTCTATAGATTCACTAACTACCCGTTCCCTTCAAAGAACTTATACCTAATTCATTCCGCTTTAAAGTGGCAAATAAGATCCGGTATCAGTAGATGAGGGATTCAAACGTCGATTGCCGGAATTTTATACGAAATCCCGTAATAACCCGGCAATCGCATAATATTATGTTATAACGCCAGAAAATCACAAATACGATGCGTAACGTAAAGGTCGTGCCATATGATCAACAGTGGGTCGTTCTCTTTCAGGAAGCAGAGACAGAGCTACGCGCTGCCTTTGGCAAGAACCTCCTCGTAGTCCATCACATTGGAAGTACGGCGATACCAGGAATGGTGGCAAAGCCCGTGATCGACATCATGCCCGTTGTGCAAAATATTGAAAACGTGGCCAACGCCGAATCTGCACTTGCCCGTATAGGATACGAGCCGCGAGGAGAGTACGGCATCTCTGGGCGACGCTACTTTGTGAAGGAAGAGGAGGGGCAGCGGACGCACCACGTCCATGCCTTTGAGTTCAATCACCCAGCGGTGGTCCGTCATATAGCTTTTCGGGATTATCTTATCACACATCCTATAGAGGCGAAGCGATACGCCGACCTAAAGATGAAGCTGGCGGAGCAATACCGAGATGAGCGCCAGCACTATGTTGAGGGGAAGTCGTCCCTCATAGCTGAGTTAGAGAAGCGGGCGCTGGCTTGGAAAGAGAGGGCTCAGCCGCTATAACAAGCGTTTTTTTTCGTTGCTATGCACGCATGGCAATGCTTCACAGAATACTCCGCTTTCCCGAAATCAATATTGAACCTGGGTATCCAGCATCAGGTTCGCCCCGGGTGAAGAATCTGTTTTACCCTGGGTGAATTTATATTCTGCCCCGGGCGATTCGGTTCCCCCTTGTTTATCCCGTTCCGGGCCTATCGCATCTTTTGGAAGGTGACCGTGTTATAGATCTTTTTCAGCCTGCGGTCCGGTGAGAAACGGATACGCAGATTGTGGAAGTCGCCCTGCCGGACCTTTTCCGGTTCTGCCAGGGCCCCGGTATTGGCGGTAAGCGAGAAGGTGCCGATGCCGTCCAGCTGCAGGGCCGCCCCATCCGGCAGTTCCTGGGAAAACAATTCCGAGAGGATGGCAAAAACGGCCTTTACATCGGCCCCGTTGAGTGTGCACCGGGCCGAGATCATCTTGCAGAGGTCATCGGTATCCAGACGGTTCCGGACTTTAGTCCGCGCCAGGGTAATCGGCTCTCCTTCCCTGGAAGAACCCGGGGGTGCCTGCTGGGTAACAAAGATATATGGTACGGGCATACTCCCTCCTGCATGTATTTATTGAGTTTAGAAGAAGTAATATGCTTAATGGCAACGGCAATGTAAATACGGAGATTAAACTTGGAAATTCAGAATTCAGCATTTAGTATCAGGCTCACCGCTTATTTGCCAAGGCGTTACAGGGGTCAAGTCGGTAAATTCTAATCTTCTGAAGAGCTTTTTATCCTCCTTTTTTAAGAGTAACCTCAGTAAATCTTATCCATGAAACAAGGATTAAAAGAATTGTATGGGTATTATGTCAGTATCAGCCTCTCTGTAATATTGTTCATGATTAAAAAAAACGCAGGTCACCTATGAATAACTTCGTTCTTCCGGCTCTGGTATTTATTCTATTTGCTTCCTGCACCTCTGTGTCTGATAAATCAGATGTTAAAAAAGCTGAGTTAGAAAACGGAATTCGCGGGCCTGTTAAATTCTTGCAAGAACCGGAACGTTATAGCTCGATAACGGATAAAATGGCCGAGTATAATATTCCCGCTTTATCCATAGCAGTGATAAGCCAAGGTAAAATTGAATGGGCAGACATTTATCAAAACAGAAATTTTGCCGATCAGCAAAACCTGGATAGTACAAGCATTTTCCAGGCAGCATCCCTGTCAAAACCAGTTACCTTTTTTGCAGCCTTACGCATGCACTCTGCAGGTGAAATTGACCTGGATAAAAATATCCAGGCCTACCTGAACGATTTCGTATTACCACAGGGAAAACAATCGGCCGACAATCCAGTTACACTGCGCAACATCTTTTCCCATACCTCAGGAATCAGGCCTGGGGGTTATGAAGGATACGACAGAACCGATGTGATGCCCACCGATCTTGATATTTTACTGGGTAATGAAGGAGTCAATACACCCGCTATAGAAGTGATCACACCGCCTGATGAAACACTTGCATACTCTGGAGGCGCTTACACATTAGCCGAATTGGCTCTTCAGGATTTCTTTGATGACAAGTTCTCGAACCTTATGGATAAATGGATTCTTGAACCTGCCGGGATGACCCTTTCTGAGTTCACACAACCTTTTCCCGCTTCGGAATCTGGTCGGGTAGCAAAAGGTTATACGTTCTCAGGTGATGTTGTGGAAGGTGGCTGGCGAAACCATCCGGAACAAGCTGCAGCAGGACTTTGGAGCAACGCTGCAGATATGGCAAAATTTCTGCTTGAAATTTATAATGCTTATCAGGGCAAAAACTCCATTTTTTCACAATCGGATATTAAGTTAATTCTAAGCCAGGAACGAGACGGGCACGTATACGGATTTCGCATAAAACGCATAGAAGATGATATATCTCTTACTCACTATGGCGGTAATGTGGGATACCGAACAGGTATGACAATAAGCCTCACAAATGGAAATGGTTTGGTCTACCTGACCAATTCAGATAATGGCGGAGTTCTGGGAAATGAATTACTCTTATCCGCATCACAGATCTACGGATGGCAGCATTTTAAACAAACTAATGTTCAGCGTGATGAAGTAAGTTCCGAAACCCTGAGAAAACTATCAGGAGAGTATAAGTGGAATAATCAAATTGATCTGTCGATCATGTTTGATGAAAATACTCAACAAATTTCACTCTTTTTCCCTAATGGCGATGAATATAAGCTGACCCCGATTCGCGGTGATGAAGTAGACTTTATTCATCCGAATTCAGGGGTGATAGTTTCATTTTCAGAAAATGATGATCTCCAGTCTTTTTCCCTGTATGATCAAAAGGCTGTTAAATTGGAAGACAAGACAGATGCTGATAACAAATAAACAGCATTAGAAGCGACTGTTTATAAGATACCTTAAACCCATCTTAAATAAGCATCACCATATAACGACGCATCATGGTGACAGACACGGTATACTCTCCCCTCTTGCTAGTCACTGATTAATTGCGCTACTTCTGTGAAACCTGAAACAGCTTCGCAGACACCCTGGTCGTTTCAGGACTTCATATGATTTACAGATAGTACTATTAGCGCGTTATGAAAGCATGGATCATCAGTAATGATCAGAGTATTAATAAGATGTTGAAAGAGCTCATCGTAAAATGTGAGAACATAATAGATGCGATCGATAATGAATTGCAGCCATGATGACGCTCTCCGGGTTAAATATCCATTAACATGCCATGCGATGAAAAAGCTGTATGGTCATAATTCATTAAGAAAATAAACCGATGCTAAAATTCTTCCGAAAGATTCGTCAAAGCCTGCTTTCTGAAAATAAATTCAGTAAGTATTTGATCTACGCCATTGGTGAGATAGTTCTTGTGGTCATTGGAATTTTGATCGCAATACAACTGAATTCGGTACAAAATGACAATGAAAAACGTATTGAAGAAATAACTCATCTTGAGAATTTATTATCGGATCTTAAACAGGACCGGGCAGAACTCGACAAGATCATTGAAAGAAGGATCTCTAAATCAAATTCTTCAAAGATCCTGCAAGGTATTCACAACACGCAGGAAGTAGATAATACCAGTGATTATTATTCTCATTTGATGAATGTGGTGTACTGGGACGCTCATAACCCAAGTCTGTTAACTTTTAATGAGCTTATTAATTCAGGTAAACTATCCTCATTATCAAATGAAAAGATCAAATTCCTGTTGCTTCAAATTGATTATAACTACAATGAGTTATTTGAGGTCAGAAAGCATCTATATGAGGATCACTGGGAATATTTTTACCGGCCATTTGCAGATATTATAGATTATGAAAGTGCCATTATAGCTTGGTCGGAACCGGAAAAGGATATTGAGTTATCAAATGAGTTTGTGGAAACAGCCCTTAAAAGTAAGCGCATCAAAAACGGATTTACGCTTTCTAATTTTAATAACAACCTGTTGAGGGAGAAGCTATCGGAAATACTAACCAAAGTTGACTCGACTATCGTATTAATTGAAGAGGAAATCGATAAATAAATTGCGAATGTTCGAAACGGCAACGGGCTCCTTTCATCGGGTACTGCATTTACTCAAACCCAGGGTATACGCGATGCTGCTATTATTGCTGACAGGCTCATGCACCACTGAAAACGAACTCCCGGATCCGCTGAAAGCCGGATGGCAAGGTGAGCCGGTCTGCGAGCTGCTCGAGGAACAGCCTGATGTACGGGCATTACGATGCACCTTTCCCCCCGGGGTGGGCCATGAGAGGCATTATCATGACCGGCATTTTGGTTATACGCTAAAAGGAAGCCGGTTCAGGATCACCGACGCTGAAGGAACACGGGAGGTGGATGTGTCCACCGGCGGATACTTTTACAACGAGAGTATTAAGTGGCATGAGGTGATGAATATTGGGGACAGCACCGCTGTGTTTCTGATCATGGAACCCAAATAGACTCTGGCTCACAGAGTCAAATTTCAGGCCCAATGGAAGAGAGGTATAACAAAGCGTTATAAGCGGAGACTGTAAGTTTAGGTAAAAAAAATTAGTAAGTTACCATAACAAAAACGGGAATCTGAGCTTCTCTGCCTGCTGCTGGCAGGTTAGCCGCCGGATCATAAAAATCTATAGGAGGATCATTGGAAATAAATAGCAATGCGGTTCTAAAAACTGTCAAAGAAATAGAAATAAATGCCCCGATTGAAACAGTCTGGGAAGTGCATACCCATATCAACGAATGGAAGGACTGGCACCCTGATATTTCACATTCTGATCTGAAGGGAAAACTAAAGGCCGGATCTGTTTTTGAGTGGAAGTCAGGCGGTTATAAACTCAGATCTCAAATAAAAAAAGTTGAGGAAAACAGGATGATCGGGTGGCATGGCACCGGTTTCGGGGCGACTGCCATTCATTTATGGGAATTTAGTTCTCTGTCCAACGGGAATACACTGGTTCGCACCAAAGAGTCAATGGACGGGTGGCTGGTAAAACTGCTCAAGGGCATGATGCGCAAGAATTTGAATGACTCGTTAGAAACCTGGTTAGCTGCACTAAAAAATCAATCAGAGTCCAGGTAAATACCCGGGTATACCATCCGGCATCAAGTTCATGGCATCTGCGCCAGGTATACCTAAACCCAACCATTAGTCATCAACTAACTCTCCCACTTTCCGAAGTGCAGTACAATGGGCTCTAAAATCTTTGCTATCTTCAGCGCCTATGAATTCATATTTCAAAAATGTCATCCTTCAGACAACCGGTGCTGATGCTATCGCCAATCAGGAGCTTATACAAGAACTCTGGAGCGGCTACGGAAAGATCCTTCGCGTGAAGCTGGAAGGAGGTCCCGCTGACAGCGTGGTGGTTAAACTCGTACAGTCTGAAAAGGCCCAACTGCATCCCAGAGGCTGGAATACGGATATAGGACATCAGCGCAAGCTGAGATCCTATGAGGTGGAAACCACCTGGTATGAAGAGTACAGCTCCGCCAGCAAAGCCCGGGTACCCCGCTGCCTGACCGTTGATCATCACGAAGACGAAGTGCTTATTGTACTGGAGGACCTGGATGCCTCCGGTTACCTGCTTCGTAAGTCGCAGGTGGGCTGGGATGAGATCAACTGTGTTCTGAAATGGCTGGCGGACTTTCACGCAGGCTTCCTTGGTAAGAGTCCCGATGGCTTATGGAAAACGGGCACCTACTGGCACCTGGAAACCCGCCCCCAGGAACTCGAGGCGCTAAATGACAAGAGACTGAAAAAAGCCGCCGCTCTCATCGATCGGAAACTGAACTCCTGCACCTGGAAAACCTTAGTGCACGGAGATGCCAAGCTGGCTAATTTCTGTTTTTCCGGCCAGGGTGATGTGGCGGCCGTAGACTTTCAGTATGTGGGAGGCGGATGCGGCATGAAGGATGTGACCTATTTTATCGGAAGCTGCCTCGATGAGGAGGAATGTGAGGCACTGGAAGCACAGATCCTGGATACCTACTTCGGTCATCTGCAGCAAGCACTCAGAACTCCAAACGAGGCCCTCGAGACCGAATGGCGGTCGCTCTACCGGGTAGCCTGGGCCGACTTCCACCGCTTTTTAAAAGGATGGAGTCCGGGACACTGGAAGATAAACAGCTACAGCGAAAGGATTACTCAGGAAGTCATAAACCAAATGCTATGAAGCTACCAGAACTCAAGGAAACAGCCATAGAAGCCGCATTGGCTGCCGGACAGATCATCAAATCCTATATGGATGAGGATATCCGTGTGGAGGAAAAAAATGGCGGCACGAATTATGCCTCTCAGGTAGTCACGAAAGTGGACAAAGAATGTGAGGAAGAGATCCTCTCTTACTTATACCCCACCTGTAAAGAATATAACCTGGCCTTGTTAACGGAAGAAACAGAGGACGACGGCAGCCGTTTTGAAAAAGACTATTTCTGGTGTGTGGATCCAATCGACGGAACCCTGGCCTTTATTAATAAAGAACCGGGATTTTCGGTTTCCATTGCTCTGGTTAGCAGAGAGGGTGAACCGGTGATCGGGGTTATCTATGATCCCTCCACAGACACTATATACCATGGGGCAAAGGGTCAGGGAGTGTATAAAAATGAGGTGCCCTGGGACATTCCGGAACCGAATGAGTATCTGACTCATGTAACGGATAAACCACTAGAGCATACCTCTCGTCCAGGTGACCTGAAACAGCTGCTCCATGATAAAGTGGATGAACTGAACCTTTCGGGTATTACGGTGATTCAGGGCGGCGGATCGGTTCTGAACGCCATCAACGTATTAAAAAACCCTCCCTCCTCTATGATCAAACATCCCAAAAAAGAGATCGGAGGTGGCAGTATCTGGGATTTCGCCTCAACCGCATGCCTGTTTCAGGAACTAGGCTACCGTGCAAGCAACTTTGAGGGCGGTCCGCTGGATCTTAACAGAAAAGACAGCACCTTTATGCATCATGAAGGTATTTATTATGAGTGTGTGCCGGGGAAGTAAATTAAGTTCCTAAAAAGCTCAGGCTCTCAGTCTTAGCTATCAATTACTCTCAGTTTGTGATTATAGAAAAGTGGAAAAAGTATAACTATTTATATAAATCACCGTAGCGCTTTCCACAATTTTAAATTTATTAAATTTACTGTTTCTGATCTCTTTTACTCATGTGAAACCATCCGCTCCGAAGTCGTTATTGAATACTTTCAGTAATTAATCAGAATGAATTAATAATAATGAAGCTCATATCAACCATAACAATATTAATAATTACAGCACTTTCATACCTCTTAATACAAGCAGAAAGAGAGACCGGTTTAAAATCTGATGGTTTAGGCATCTATTCTGTATATGAAGGAAATTATCGGACAAAAAGTGGTGTGCATTTCAATGTCTCAGCTAATGATTCAACATTGACCATCTCAACGAATTCTGTAAACCTTTACAATTACTCAGACAACCGGACTGATGAACGAGTTCAAAAGTGTAATTTAAAATCTATTGAGCTTGTAGAAGCAACCATCCAAAAAGACAAAACAAAGATCGCAGAGATATTTGGCGATTCACCTATGGATATGGATGAATACGTTGAACAATATTTAGGTATGCACAAAGATGTTTTGCTTGCAGATCCTAAGCCTGTTAAATATGTAGTAGAAAACACATTTCTGGTTGATGAGTTATCTAATCACGGGCATGATCCGGATGGGTGGAGATGGACCACGTACGTCAGAGTGTTTTGGGAAGATGGCACAAATAAGATCATTAGGTATAACTGGCAGCCGAAAACATATTTTATTGATGAATGGGGTTTGGATAAACCCGTTCCGTTTAAAGATCAAATGGTCTTTAAACCCCGTCACCCATTTCGCTCGAGAATTAATGTTTATGATCCAAAAACAAAGACTACAAGATTATTAAGAAATATTGACAGTGAAGAAAGAGAGAGTGCCATCCCTGCCAGATTTGTTTCCTATAATATTGAAATTAATCAGACCGTATCTGTTCGATTCAGAGTTTTGGATAGTGGTGAACAGTATATGGAGATCGGGGCCCTGGATGAAGATCTGCTGGTCAGAGCGGTTAAAGTGGAATAACTTCCCTCTTAATCATATACAGACTGTAGTGATTATTCTGCCAGAATACACACCAGTAGAATATTTAAAGCATGCAATGATCTGTTTGGGTCCAGAAGGCTAACGTATATTTTGAAATTGAAGCTACTCCAGGCAGGATATAATCTAGAGAGATCAAGCTCCGGATTCTTGATATAATCTGAATATTGAGGTTAATAGTTTATTTAGCTATTCCATAATAAGCTTACGCTAGTGCCCGGCATCGGATCATACTTTATGCCAATATTTTTTCAGCAAGATATGACCAGGATCAGATGGAATTACCCTTCGACCACATCATATCGATTAACGGTTCGAATGAGCTAAGAAATTCCTTAGCAATACTATGTCTGTTTCAAAAACCAGCTTTGCTATAGGCTATGACATTCCAAGCTCATTCAATCATTTGTCCAAAAGTCGAAACGGGATCACGCCGGACGGATTTCAAAAACAACAACTTTCGCAAGCAACTCAAACTTCGATTGTTGATATTATTCCTGAGCTAAACCACAATAAACCCGTACGATCATGAAAATCAAAGTAGTGGGGATACCTGTCAGGGACCAGGAAAAAGCACTCAGGTTTTATACAGGAAAGCTGGGTTTTATAAAGAAACAGGATCTTCCACTGGGCGGAGGTAACCGCTGGCTGACCGTGGTTTCGGCCGAGGATCAGGACGGGCCGGAATTACTGCTTGAACCTGCGCCCAATCATTTTGAGCCTGCAAAGGTCTACCAGGAAGCCATCAAAGATGCCGGCATGCCTTACACCCAGTTCAGAGTAGATGATGTTGAGGCAGAGTATAAGCGCTTGTCCGGACTGGGAGTTGAATTCAGCATGAAGCCGACCGAGATGGGCATGGCAAAAGCAGCCATCTTCGACGACACCTGTGGGAATAATATGATGATCGTTGAAATGTTATAGACAGGGATCTGCGGCCCGGCAGGTAATGGTCAGCTTCGAAATATCCAGCAGTCCTGCCCTATCTTTATTGCTTCTAAGGATCTAATTCTGCTACTTTAAGAATAACCAATTCTCCAGCGGCCTCGGGGCACCACATGACATAAACCGGGTTGCTGGGATCATGACAATATGAAGGTCCGACACAACAGATCCTTCTGGATGCTTCAGGTACCAGGCTGGTTACTCCTGATATATCTGATCTATGCCCAGGCAATCCCAGCATTCGGGTACGAGATAGGAGTGAGTATGGGAACTCAGGAACCGGCTGAAACCATAACCGAAGTAGGTACAGCCTTTTTTTACGGGTTTGCCCTCGCCGACCTGCTTACTTACATCCCCATCCTGCTGGCAGGTCTGATCGGTCACATGCTCTCGCGTGTGTGGGGTCATCTTATATTCGCAGCAGGCCTTGGCATCACCCTCTACTGGCCTGTTGTTTGTTTAGCAACCGTTGTGGATGCAAGAGATGCAAGCGGGTGGAACCTGGCGGATGAGGCCCCATACTGGATCGTACTACCCCTCATTGCAATTTGGGGTGCATGGGGTTTGTGGGCGTTGATGAAGGAGTCAGGTAAAATGCAGTCAGAAGCGACCTCTGAACCTTCAGACAGCGTCTGAACCGACTAGCGCCAGAGCTACTTTCATATTCCAACTATCAGCTAACATCCATCAGCTCAAAACATACACCAGCAGAAAACTACCCACCGATATGACCAGTCCTGCCATAAAGATATTGTAGGCAATGCGCAGGAGATTGAATTTTTTGGAAAGAACTCCCCCGAGACTATGAATATCCCTGGCCATAGTATTGTACATCCGTTCACTATCGCTCATCAGCTCTTCAATCCCGGTCACATAATCATCCCGGTCCATGCTGTGGAAATTTCCGAAGAACAGGATATTAGACCGGTTCGAACGCACATCCTCAAGGGTCACCTTCTCCTTGCTGACACGAGGACGGGCAGCCAGAACTGCAAATATCAGCGACATCAGACAGGTGAGCAAAAGGATAGCTGTGGGTAACAGCAGCCATGGGTTGGAATCGATCTGACCGGATACCGTCGCGATGATGATTGAGATACTGATCCCATTAATGCTGATCATAATGTTGGACTTATTATCCGCTATGGCACTCAGCTCGATATGATTCCGGTAAGAAGTGCGAAACATATCCGACACCCCACGCTTGCGGGAGCCTAATTTAGTTTCAGACTCATCCTCATCGGATCCCTGAACTGTACCTGTCTGAGAGTCATCCCCTTTCAGTCCCTCATTTTCATGTACAACAGAATAAATACTGACGGGATCTGAAATATTCTTCAGCGAGTGTTCACCGAATGATTCCGCGCGCAGTCCGTTGTGATTCCTGATCTCATTAAATACATTTTCGGAGATCATGACCGAACCGGGAATACCGAGTGACTGTATACGTGAGGCCACATTCACGGCATCCCCGTATATCCCCTCATCGTCGTAGACTATATCTCCGGAATGAATGCCGATGCGGTGAGGAACCTCCGGATCTTCCATAAGCTCCTGCTGAACATCCTTTGCGCATTTTACAGCCTGAAGGGCGCTTCCAAACATGATCAGGGCTCCGTCCCCGTAATACTGCATCACATGTCCATGATAACGCGAAAGATACTTCTCCAATACAGTACGTTGCCGGTCTCTCAGGGACTTGGCTTTCTCCTCATCCGATTGCATCATTTTGGAATAACCGACGATGTCGGCAAACATGACGGCAGCAAGAAGTCTGATATTTTTTTTGTCTGTGATAATTATACCCTGTTTCTGATGAACTTCAGTACGAATGTATCAAAAAAAATTAAAAGATAAGGGTAATTCTCCCCTGTCATCCCCGAAAATGTGTGTTCTGATCATCCACCCTGCATCCCGCTGATCACCACATTACCGGTTCCATAATCGTTGCATGGATAGCTGAATGCCCTGTTCTTTTTCTTTTTATCATTCAGGATCTCGTAAAAATCATCCAGGTAGCCTGAGGCAAAATCCTTAAACCGATCATCGGTCAGGCTATCTTCCCGTATTAACCTATAGATCTCCGGTCTTAGTTTTTGAAACTGATCAAAGGTATTGTTCAGTACTCTCAGATCTTCCAGGCAATACCCGCGGTACACCCGTTCCCGGACCGAACGGAGCTTTAGCGCCGGTGAGGGCTTTGCATAAGGACTGGAGACCAGCCCTACCAGGTCAAAATCATATGGGACTGCCACCAACAGTTTGTCTTCGTTCAGAAACAGCATCTCAATATTATGCAGATACTGAATGGACCAGTCCGTATTGCCGATCATATAGGCAAAAACGCTCAGCCTGTAAAACGATTCAGGATCAACGACTTCCGGTCTTAAATTCATGCGCTCTGATAAGGAGGCGTTATTTCGTGAAGCCAGCACTTCTTTGTCCTCGATCAGAAATCCATATTGCGGATCAGATACCTCTTTACTACCGGTATCATTAAAGGTGAAGCGAACCAGCCGAACATTGAAACTGTAGTCGGTAAATAAATTATACAGCTTATAGGTAAGATATTCCCGGAGCACGTACTGTTCTCCTTTGCAGGGTACCACCAGCTTCAGCTCCGGTTGGCCGGCAAATAGTGAATGATCAGGTACCTCATGCTTTTTAAAATTGAATTTGAGAGGCGGTGTATCACAGTTCTTCCTCAGACGGCGAAAATTACCCCGTACCCGTACCCTTAGCTCCAGCAATTCCTCCTGACCCTTATTCTGAACATGAAGTTTCAGGATATGATAATCAGGATCTTCTCCACGGTCTCTGAGCAGAGATCTGATATCCCCTTCCAGTTGTATGTTCAGTGTTTCCTCGCTATCAAACAAGGCTGATGAGGGATCAGGTACGGTTTCGTTCTGATACGCATAAGAAACCGGGCCATGAAAAAATACCATGAATAGAAGACAAGCCGCTGCTGATTTAATAAATGTCATGGTATTACGCTTAAATGATCTTAACCCGATCACAATAATCTTTTTTTAATTCACATGAAAGAACCAGCTATAAGCCTGCCTTTTGGTAACTTACACTCTTATTCTCCCTCTCATATCGGCTCCCTCTTTTGAGCCCGATTCATTTATTTTCTTTTCCAATTAGTCCGTATCCTGTCTGTTCTCAATTAAATGATCTTATAGCTTAATATTTTATGATCACCTTACTGCGATACCTGTGCTTTGCAACACTATTATCTGCTATCGGTCCGGTTCTGAATGCCCAGCATGTTTTCGAAGCAAAGATCATTGACAGGCAAAGTCAGGAGCCGCTGACCGGTGTGACCGTATTTTTTCCCGAACTGGATAAAGGCAATGTGTCCGGTGTGGACGGAAAGGTGCGCATCACCGGCATCCCTTCAGGTTCTTTCAGGATCACCATCAGTTATGTCGGATATGAGACCTTGTCTCTGGAACGAAATTTTCCCCTGCCCGCATCACAACAAAACGAGACTTTCGCGCTATCCTACAGCGAAGAAGAGATGGAAGTGATATTCGTGAACTCCACCCGAAGCAGCAGGACCATTGAAGACAGCCCAACCAGAGTGGAATTTATTGCCGGCGAAGAGCTCTCCGAAAAGGGAAATATGAAACCCGGAGATATTCGCATGCTCCTGAACGAAAGCACCGGGGTACAGACCCAGCAGACCTCTGCTACCAGCTACAATTCCAGCATCCGGATACAGGGACTGGACGGGAAATACACCCAACTCCTTAGAGACGGCCTGCCCTTATATTCCGGGTATTCCGGCGGACTCAGCCTGATGCAGATCGCTCCGCTGGACCTCAAACAGGTTGAACTTATCAAAGGAGCTTCCTCCACCCTTTATGGCGGCGGAGCCATTGCCGGTTTGGTCAACCTCATCTCTAAAACCCCCGAAGATGAACCCGAACTGAGTTTCATGCTGAACGGTACTTCTGCCCTCGGATTGGATGCCAGCACGTTTTATTCCCAAAAATACGGTAAAACCGGTGCAACTGTCTTTGCATCCTATAATCATGGCACAGCTTATGATCCGGCCGGCATCGGTTTATCTGCCATACCGGAATTTGACCGGTTCACGCTGAATCCCCGTCTTTTTCTTTATCTTGGAAAGACCACCCTTAATTTCGGATTAAATCTGACCACGGAAGACCGGCTTGGAGGGAACACCGATTACATTGAGGGAGAGCGTTCTGCCGGACTCTATTTTGAACGCAACGAGACAGACCGTATTTCCAGCCTGTTCCAGCTACAGCACCGGTTTAATGATCGATCCGTGCTGACCCTTAAAAACAGCAGCAGTCTGTTTGACCGGACCATTACCATACCGGATTATATCTTTGCCGGCTCTCAGTTCTCTTCTTTCAGTGAGGCCAACATCAGCATTACCGGGAGTGAAACCGAGTGGATAGCCGGACTTAACCTTTGGACCGACCGCTTTGATCAGACGCAGGGAGCCGGTGGTGAACCGCTGGATTTTACCGACGCCACCATCGGAACCTTCCTGCAGAATACGAGTTCTCTCAGCAGGATATGGACCCTTGAGACCGGTTTTCGCTTCGACAAACATAGCGAATACGGTTCTTTCGTCCTTCCCCGTTTATCTCTGATGGCCGAGCCTTCCCAGCAACTTACCCTGCGTTTGGGAGGTGGTCTGGGTTATAAGGTACCTACCGTATTTTCCGAAGATGCCGAACGCATTCAGTTTCAGAATATTCAGCCTTTGGATACACGCCTGCTGGAAGCCGAACGATCAGCCGGAGGTAATTTCGACATCAATTATCGTTTCCCGGTCACCGATGAGATCACAATGAGCAGCAATGTGCTGTTCTTTTACACCCGCATTCAGGATCCCCTGGTCCTGAGTGCTGCCGGCAGCGGATATGAATACATCCAGCCCGACGGATTTGTGGATACCAAAGGAGTGGAGGTTAATTTGAAATGGACCTACCGCGATCTTAAACTCTTTGTAGGTTATACCAATGCCAATGTACAGCAGCATTACAACGGAGAAACCTCGGAATTCCCGCTGGTCGCCCGACACCGGCTGAACAATGTGCTGATGTACGAAAAACACGAAAACTTCTGGATAGGACTGGAAGCTTATTTCTTCAGTCCCCAGCAGCTGAATGACGGATCTGAAGGAAGATCTTACTGGATCACAGGAGTGATGACTGAAAAAGTGCTTAGTGAAAACCTTTCTGTCTTTCTCAATTTTGAGAATTTTCTGGATACCCGACAGACGGCCTTCGACAGCATTTATACCGGAAGCATTGATCAGCCGCAATTCAGGGATATTTATGCACCGGTAGATGGTTTTGTGATCAATGGCGGTATCAAACTAAAGTGGTAAGTTCAGCTGACGATCAAGCATTCCATTTTGAAGATGCCTCGGTACAGGAATGAACTGTGATTTTGATTTCATGCATTCTTACCTTGACCGCTTAATGAATTCCTTTGGTTATGATCAACTGGTACGTATACATCATTCGTTGCACCGACGGAAGCCTGTACACAGGCTGCACCAATCATCTGATCCGAAGATGGCATCAGCACTCTAAAGGAAATGGGGCAAAGTATTTTCGTGCGCATGAACCTGAGATCCTGGTCCATGTTGAGGAACATTCAAACCGTTCTGAAGCCTGCAAAAGAGAGTACGAGATAAAGCAGTTCAGCAAAGAGGAAAAAGAAGGACTGGTTCGATCCGGGATAAATGAAAATTCTGACGATCAATGAGCAATTCTGATTCCTATTACTCAAAGGATATACTTGGGGACGAATTTCAGCAAAAGACCTTAGGCCTGACCGATGACTACGAGGGAAAGGTCATCGCCACCTTAATTCGCCGGACTGCTCAGCCTGAATGCTCAAAGGCCGTTTTATATATACACGGATTCAATGATTATTTCTTCCAGGCGGAAATGGCTAAAAGCTTCAATGAGAAAGGATATAACTTCTATGCTCTTGACCTCAGGAAATACGGCAGATCATTACTCGGTCATCAGAAAGTACACAACGTCCGGTCGCTCCGGGAATACGATGAAGAGATCGGACTGGCTCTGAAGATCATCCGGTCCGAAGGATCCAGTAAAACGCTTTTAATGGGGCATTCTACCGGTGGACTTATTGTGACCAATTATGCCGGTAGTCACAGGGAAAGCGATCTGTTTCAGGCTGTTATATGTAACAGTCCCTTTTTTGAATTCAATCTGGGAGACCTGGAAACCAAATTAGCGATCCCTTTTCTCTCCTTTCTGGGTCGTTTATTCCCGGATATAAAGATTCCAAGCCGGTTTTCCCGGCTCTACGGATATAGTATCCATAAAGATCATTATGGTGAGTGGGATTATTCTCTGGAATGGAAGCCTCACGGCATACCAAAGATAAGTCTGGGCTTCATACATGCTGTCCATATAGCTCAAAAGAAAATTCAGAATGGTCTATCCTTAGAGGTGCCTGTGCTGATACTGCACAGCCATGCCTCCCATCGGGAAAATGAATGGACCGGAATATTAAAAACAGTGGACGCGGTGCTGAATGTTGATCATATCCGGAAGTATGCTAAGAAATTAGCCGGAGAAATTACCATGACTGAGATCGAAAACGGAATGCATGACCTTATGTTATCTGAAAAACCGGTCAGAGATAAGGTTTATGCTAAGATCTTTCAATGGGCAGAACAGACTCTTAAATAGGCTTTAGTTTATCCTCACCTCACTTTCTGGCCTTAGATTCTGCTTACAAAGTAATGTTTTCACCTATACCGATGGATACCCAAAATGATTATGCTTAAATAATCTGTTTCAAAAGAAAAGGAGGCCATTATGGCTACAAAACGAAGCTGGTCTGAAATCATGATCGTAGGAGGTTTCATTGCCATATTAGTGGGTGCGATCGATCCTATGGAAGGTTCATTACTCATACTTCCGGGTAGTGCTATGATCGCTCTGGGATCCTACCTGCAAAAACCAGAATCGGGATACAAACGGTTTCATCTCTGGATGTTCATATTGATCCTTATCGGTGTTGCTGCATTATGGGGGGTGAGCTGGTACGGAGGAGTCGGGGGTGAGCAAGGATTATCCGGCTGGTGGGCCATTCTTTTCCTGCCCTACCTTGCGGGGTGGACCTTGAGTGTGTGGGGCCCTGATTCACCGCGATGGGTACTGTGGGCCGGTATCCTGGTCAGCATATGGTATTTATCTATTCTGATCATGGCCTTAACCAAAGACTTTTTCGGGCAAGATCCGGCAATGATCATAGCCCCACTTGTTCTTTCGGCTTTGGCAATCATAACGATCTCGGGCTGTATCTGGAGGATCAGGAGAACCGGGATTCGCACGGCATAAAAATCATGGAGACCGTATTTATTGCTAACTGGGTATTCAGACTTTGGCAACCTCATGTCTAAGCCTCTAAACAAAACAGAACTGATCGATGTGAGTCAGGTAAATTTCAAACGTCTAAATGAGCTTGTCGATTCGTATTCAAAAACAGAGCAGGAATCAGAATTCCCGGATAAATATCTGAACCGAAACATACGTGATGTACTTGCACATCTGCATCACTGGCATACCATGTTCTTTAAATGGTACCGGTCAGGAATGAACGGCGACAAACCGGACATGCCGGCTAAAGGTTATACATGGAAACAAACACCGGAATTAAATAAAGTGATACAAATTTTATACTCCTCCGATAAACTGGATAGTATACGTATTGAGCTGAACAGCTCTTTTAATCAACTCCAGGAGATCATTCAGTCTCACACTGATAATGAACTCTTTGAGAAAAAACGCTATAACTGGACCGGTTCCACTTCTTTGGGTGCTTACCTGATCGCGAACTCATCGAGTCATTACGATTGGGCTTATAAACTGATCAAAAAGGCAAAAAGAGAAGCTGCATAGATCACCGGATAAACTAAAACCGCCCCTCTCCTTACGGAAAGAGGCGGCCTGATTTGCATCATGAATAGTGCATCTGCACTATATTCATTATTGATCCGGACTACATTCCTCCGACCGGTGTAAAGAGTCCGCCGGAATTCTGCAGGTCATTGACGAAGTAATTACCTGACTCATAACAGGTTCCGATAACCAGCGGATTTGCTGCGTCATCCGGATTGTCTTCCAGTATCACATGACCCGGACTGACACATCCTTCCGGCAGATCATACTGTTCGATGTTCACTGGCGTACCATTCTGTGCCACTTCCATCAATGTGATGGTATTATCCTGGAATCCAGCCACTGCTACCAGGATGTTTCCGTTTGGAAGGGTATACAGATCCGGGTCCACCGGACCGGCTCCCACACCAATGGAATTTCCTGCAATGCTTGGTTCTGTCTGTCCGTCCCAGGTAATGAGACGCACCGCATTCCCGTCAAAATCAGTTGCTACACATACCGGAAGCATACAGCGCAGGCGGATTATTCTTTGTCCCAGGTTCCCTACATTAACCGTGGGTATCAGGCCATTACGGGTCTCGAAATAGAGGTCACCGACCGCATTAACTACCAGTAATGCACCTTCCACTTCTTCCCCGTATGCAGTCACAGCGGGTTCGGATCCATAACGATTGATATTCAGATTATCATTTCTCGATCTGAGAACATAAGAATCGGTAGGTTCACTGTATCTCAGGAAATTGATCCCGAAATTACCTTCCCTCACTATAACCACTTCATCACTGATGCTTTCACCCCCTATCGGAAATGCATCCATCACAGGCGGGTATGTTGCGGGCTGATCTTTACTGTATTCCATCTGTTGCTGATCCCAGGGATATACACTAAAGCCACGGGTGGTACTGTTTTGATCCAACCCGAAACTAGCGATCACAGAGGCAGTATTCGGGCCCGGATCCGGTCTTGATACGGCCAGTGCACCCAGTGGAGTCCTCAGTCCGAAGAAGGTGGTATCATTACCCGATACATTAGTGAAATCGAGCAATAATTCATTTGAAACCAGATCAAATACGATAAAACCTCCGGCTCCCTGTACGAGCATTGGTATACGCTCTCCAATATTAAGGCTATTTCCTGATCCACCATATCCATTTTGTGAATTCGGCGGGGCAAATGTTTCAAAATCAGCCATTGAAAATATAGTTTCTGGAGAAAAGAGATCCGCCAATAGGAAATACAGTCCCAACTCTATACCGCCAGCTGTTGCTGGTTTACCGAAAACGGCAGATACCGAACGGGCCTGATCCATTGTGACCTTAATTGGGTTTTCAGAACCCGAATTCTCGGTACCTATATTTCCACTCCAGAACTGAAAAACAGAGCCTTCATCCGGTGTAGCCGTGAGTGTGACTACCGTATTTTCCGGGTAATCTTCGGTATTGTCATCTCCATAATTTATTCCCGGAGGATCGCTGCTTACCGTCCCGCTGCCTTCACCACTCTTTAAAACTGTTAAAGTATAAGACGGGATCTCATCAAAAATTGCAGTCACACTTCTATCCTGATCCATGGTGAGTGTGATCAACGGGTCATCTGCATTATTTGAACCAATATCTCCGGTCCAGCCTGTAAATTTTGATCCCTCAGCCGGGTTAGCATCCAGGATCACATCATTATTCTCGGTGAACGAGTTTTCACATTCTCCGGGACAGTCTATTCCTTCAGGGTCACTGACCACGGTTCCACTACCGCTTCCATCCAGACTAACAACAAGATCCTTTTTAGGCAGTGCTTTTTCTATGCAGTCCACAGTGGTTCTGAAGGTTGCAAAACTTTCTGCATTGATCGCCCCTGATTCAAAATTGAAAGTAACATTTACGGATAGAAGTGCAGCATAAACTCCCAGTCCGATATCATTACATGAATATTCAAATGATCCTTTAAAACCATTTGAAGTATCCGGAGCCAGATCTGCTACCAACGGACTAAAGCCTGCTACTATCGGAGTCCCGGATTTGTCTTCATAGGAAGCAGGTCCCGGCAACGATATAATATCAGGTTGTGATCCTGCATAGGAATCATATATCTCTGCCCTTGCTTCAAATGACTGCTCTAGTTCCAGTTCATCCGGAACATCGAATACAAAGAATGACACTCCATCATTTACCTGTGAAGTGACCAAAGGAGAAAAATGATCCAGGTTTCCGGATATTTGAATAGTTCCATTCTCAAAATCTACGGTTGTCATCAGGCTGTCAAGCAACTCGATATTGCCCCCGGACGAAGTAAATAAGTATTCAGAATTGAATTTCAGGGAATCATCAGAATGAGTGGGATTCTGAGATGATCCATATACAATTCCGACCGGCTCATCAAACTGAAGACCATCGGGACCCAGCTCATATACGTCCGATATTCCTGAAGCCTGTAAAAGCTCATCAAACTCAGAGCCAAGATCATCCGCAGTTACCTTTTCAACGGTAATAGATTCCACATTACCAAGTGCTCCGGCTGGGAAGTTCAGGGTCAGGAGCCCGTCTTTTGATGTCAGACTACCTCCGGCGGGGCCAATATCTTTGGTCGCTATTCCCGGATCAGCAGGCGGTCCGGGTGGATCGTTCTCGTTTCCAGATGCGGGATTATTCTTTCCACAAGAAGCGATTAATATTAACACTAGAATCGTAAGTAATACGGATATTTGTGATTTCATGATGCATACCTCAAGAGTTACTTTATGTTTTCTCATGAGATCCCCTGAAATCATCAAATGATATTTACAGGTGATCTCTGTTACTTACGCAGGAAAAAAAACGAGGGTGATCATGATTTTTTCAGATCCCTTTTAAAAGCCGCTGAATTGACTTATTCCCTTAATTTGCTAAGTTGGGTATGATCTGAATGACCTCATAATGGAAATAAACGTGGGAGAGGTCAGAGGTATGCCGGAAGAACAAAGCTATAACAAACAGGCACTGACGCAGATGCTGCAGGCTTCACAGGCCGGCGACAAAGAAGCGATCAATAAACTGCTTCCCCTCGTTTACGGGGAAATGAAGAATATTGCCCATCAAAAGCTGCGATTCGAACGCAATGGCCATACCCTCGATACCACCGCGCTGGTTCATGAAGCGTACTTTAAACTCATAGACCATGACCGCGTAGAATGGCAAAGCCGTGCCCATTTTCTGGGAGTTGCAGCCCTGGCTATGAAGCGAATTCTCATCAATTATGCAGAAAAAAGAAATGCGGTAAAACGTGGCGGGGAATACTCAATGGTTGAATTAGATGATATTGAAGATCCTTCCGCCAGTATGATGACAGATTCTATGGCCGAAGAGATTCTAAATCTTAGTGAGGCACTTGACCGAATGAAGGAGTTCAACGAGAGGGGAAGTCTTGTAGTAGACTATCACTTTTTTGGAGGACTCACCTGGAAAGAGATCTCCGAAGTGATGGGTATTGCACCTGTAACGGTGCGAAGAGCTTGGACTGCAGCTCAGTTGTGGCTTAAAAGAGAACTGAACAGTCCCGACAGTAATCATTAACATGGATATATCATGGATCCGGCCAGATGGACAAAAATTGAAACGATATGTGATGAAGCCCTGAAGCTTGAGGCAGAAGAAAGAGAAACCTACCTCCTTAATTCATGTGGTGAAGACAAAGCTTTGCTAAGTGAGATCCGGTCTCTGCTGGATCAGTCAGAAACGGAATTACTTTCCCGGCCCCTGGTTCATCTGGAATCCTCTCTCATTTTCTCAGATGAAGAGTCATCGAAGGAAAAAATGATCGGTCCCTACCGACTGATCCGGGAAATTGCCTCCGGAGGAATGGGTAAAGTTTTTCTGGCAGTAAGGAATGACGAACAGTTCGAACGCTTCGTAGCTTTAAAAGTAATACGGAAAGAGCTGGTAAATGAATCCATCCTGCAACGTTTTTATGAGGAACGACAGATACTCGCATCGCTGAATCATCCCAATATCGGCCGGCTGTTTGACGGCGGAACCACCGAAGAGGGTGTCCCCTGGTTCGCAATGGAATACGTAGAGGGAATTCCGATCACACAATTTCTAAACCAAAACCGATACGGAACCGAAAAGAAGATCGAGCTCTTCTTGAAGGTCTGTTCCGCTGTACAATATGCGCATCAGAACCTAATCATTCATCGTGATCTTAAACCTGAAAATATACTAATCACTGCTTCGGGTGACCCGAAACTGCTTGACTTCGGTATTGCCAAACTGACCGGAGCTGAACAAAAACCGGGACAAACACAGTATCAGAATCGAATCATGACGCCGGAATATGCCTCTCCGGAACAGGTAAGACACGATAACATTACAACCGCAAGTGATGTCTATGCACTGGGAGTTCTCCTGTATCAGCTTCTTACTGATACATTACCCTATGAATTTGTTAAGAGGTCACCCGCTGAAATTGAAAGGACGATCTGTAATACGATTCCTCCCCTCCCATCCACCAGGGCGAATAACAAAGCATTAAAGGGAGATCTGGATTGTGTGATCCTGAAAGCCCTGAAAAAGGACCCTGCAGATCGTTATGCTTCGGTTGAGCAGCTTTCAGCTGATCTGAACCGGTATCTCAAGGATCGGCCGGTTCTTGCACAGAAAGATTCCCTGGTTTATCAGACCCGGAAATTCGTATCACGAAATAAATGGAGTGTGACCGTTTCGGCAGTGATAGGCCTTCTGATCATTACTTTTGCAACGGTAACCATGATACAGTCTCAGACTATTCAGGAACGTGCTGTTGAAGCAGAAAGAGAGCGTGACCGTGCGGAACAGGTCAGCGGGTTTCTAACAAATCTGTTCGAGTTGGTAAGTCCCGATCAGGCTCAGAATAATGCCCTTTCCGCAGTTGAACTATTACAGCGGGGAGCAGAACGTGTAGACACCGAGTTCCGAGATCAGCCTGCACAGCAGGCAAATCTGTATTTGGTGATTTCCGATGTTTACGAGACCCTGGGGTCCTTTGATGAGGCGCTGATACATGCAGAAAAAGCATTTTCTCTGCTTGAGGATCTTCATGGCAGCAATCATCCGGAGATCGCACGGGCTCTGAATTCTATGGGATGGTTATACCGTCAGAAAGCGGATTTCGAAAAAGCTGATTCTCTTCTCACAGCAGCACTCAATATGCGCAAAACCATTTACGGCACAGATCACCTGGATGTAGCTCGTTCCCTGAATGACCTGGCGGTGCTGAAACAGTCAAGGGGTGATTACGCAGCAACCGATTCCCTGCTTAAACAGGCTATAGAGATCAGGAGAACCATATCAGGTGATCAGAATGAAGCAGTAGGCGTTTTACTCAGTAATTATGCTGCCCTGAAATACGGTCTGGGTGATTTTGTGGCTGCCGAGCAGCTTATGAGCGAATCACTCGATGTCATGCTTATTACCGCGGGAAACAGTGATATGCAGACGGCGAACGTAATGAGTAATCTTGCCGCCATTATGATGGTACAGCAGAAAATGGACGGGGCAATAAAATATTACCAGCAAGCACTGGAAGTAAGGCTTCGTATCCTGGGTGAGGATCATCCGGATATAGCCTCAAGTTATGCGCATCTTGGAAATCTATACAGAGGCACCGGTCAGGTTGACCTATCAGAAGAGTTACTATTGAAAGCCTATGATATTCGTGAAAGAGTACTAGGCACAGAACATGAACTAACGGTCGACAGCAGAAGATTACTTGGACTTCTATACAGTGCCAAGGGAGATGTCGATAAAGCAAAAGGGTACTATACAGATGCCATTTCAGGATATCGCAGCACTTCATCCGGCGGGAATACCGAGATGTCTGAAACCCTGCACAACCTTGGGAAATTATACCTCAGTACAGATGATCCTGCTGCAGCAGAAAACCCGCTACGGGAGGCTTATGATATGAGGAAAAAGATTTTTGGTGATGATCATAACCTGACGATAGATTCGATGATCTATCTTGGTGTTTGCCTGGCTCAGTTAGACAAAACTTCGGAATCAAGAACTCTGCTTAGCTCCGGGCTGGAAAAACTCAATAAACCGGAAAAAGATCAGCCAGAATTACGGCAGTTAGCGGAGAAAACTTTACAGGGTCTCAGATGAAATTCCGGACAGGACATCAGGTACTGCAAAAAGTGCCAAAAATGATTTACTGATTAATCGCTCAGCATGATGATGCTACTTCGAAATTGAACGATTTTGACTCTCTGTGACTTTATTCAGCACATACCAATTATCAAGAGAAACACCCATTTCAAATGAAATATCTGATCATATCACTTTTATTTACTCTAAGCATGAATACACAGGTACTGTTCGATTTCAATAACGATGATGCAGCTAATCAATGGCAGATCGAGGATGATGTAGTAATGGGCGGTAGGTCCAGCGGTAATTTTAGCCTGAGCGATCAAGGATACGGTATCTTTGAGGGAGAAGTATCCCTGGAGAATAATGGCGGTTTTTCTTCTCTGCAGAACCGGCACGATCCCATCTCTGTAAACAAAGACAGTAAGATCAGACTCAGGGTTAAAGGAGATGGTAAGCGTTATCAGTTCCGAGTAAAACGGAGTCGACGCGATTATCAGTCTTACATCACATATTTCGATACCAACGGAGAGTGGCAGGAAATTGAGATCGCGCTCAGTGATATGTATCCCAACTACCGGGGCAACCGCCTGGACGGACCTAACTTCAATCACGACTATTTTGAGGTCACCCGCTTTTTTATTGGCAATAAAAAACCACAGTCATTCAGGCTGCTTATTGATGAGATCACCCTGGTATCTGAATGATCCGTGCTGATGTAGTCATTTTAGGGGCCGGTCTTACCGGACTTACACTGAACTACTTGCTGCTGAAACAAAATCTGGATGTTGTTATCCTTGAAGCAAGAAACCGAACCGGTGGCAGGATCTATACCACTAATAGGCAACACGAAGCCCCTATAGAAATGGGTGCTACCTGGCTGGGCCCTCAGCATCGCCGGCTGATCTCCCTTCTGAAAGATCTGAATATTGAAGTCTTCGAACAGACTCTCGGTAAAAGGGCGATCTATGAACCTACCTCTATGGGTCCTCATCAACTGGTGACTTTACCCCCTGATCAGCAGTCAAGTTACCGCATCAGAGGAGGCACATCCAAGCTGATCCAGATACTGGCTGATGAAGTGAGTGATGATTCTATCTATTTTGATCAGCCGGCACGATCTGTAACCGAAGATGAGAAGGGGCTGACCATTAAAACCAGTGATCTTAGTTTCGAATCAAAGATAGTGGTCTCTACCCTCCCACCCAGACTACTTCAGAAATCCGTTGAACTGAACCCCGGGCTGTCGGAAGAGGTTACCAGGCTCCTTGCCCGGACTCATACCTGGATGGGAGAATCCATCAAATTCGGACTTACCTATCAGGATCCGTTTTGGAGAAAAGATAATTTAAGCGGTACGGTATTCAGCAATGTGGGACCCATAACCGAGATGTATGATCATTCAGACTTCGAAGACGATCATTATGCTTTGAAAGGGTTCCTGAACGGCAGTTATTTCACCTTAAGTCTTCAGGAAAGAAAGAATATGGTCGTTAATCAGCTCCGTAAATACTACGGAGATCAGGCTGAGCATTACCTTAATTACCATGAACTAGTTTGGACCCACGAAGAATATACATTTACACCTTATGATGAGCATGTGCTTCCTCATCAGAACAATGGTCATGAGCTCTACAATAAACCTCATATGAATGGCCGGTTCTTCATCGCCGGTGCTGAGACATCCCTCGTTTCCCCCGGATATATGGATGGGGCGGTGTCTAGTGCCGAGAGGGTTGCTGCTCAGATCATGGCAAAATGATTAAAAATTAAAGATTAAAAATTAAGAATTGGGTGAGCAGAGCAGGGCCTTTTGTAGGGAGGACCAAGGATCAGGGCCAAATAACCAATAACCAATTCTCACTTCTCGCTGTACAGTTTGATTTCAATTCCGATTCCCTCATCTTGTCCCCTTCAACTTCCAGCCCAAAATAAATGATCCAATTCTTACGAAGAATCCGTCAAAACTTAGTTATGGAAAATAAGACCGGACGATATTTCAAATACGCTGTCGGGGAGATCGTCCTGGTGGTCATCGGGATCCTCATCGCACTGCAGATCAATAACTGGAACGAGCAGCGCAAAGAAGCCGTCTTTGAAATTCAGATCCTGAAATCTTTCCGGGAATCGCTGGAGACTGATTTGTCTGATGTGGATGCTAATATTGCTCAGCATAAGCAGGGTATTCAGGCCGCCGATTCTATTCTGGGCCTACTCAACTCCTCCGTTACTATTAATGAAGATTCTGTATCCACACTCTTCGCCCGGATACAGTTACCTACCCGCTTTGTACACTCCACCAGTGCTTTTGAATCACTTAAGTCAAAAGGAGTGAACATCATTTCAAACGATGATCTGCAGAAGAAGATCGTGGATGTCTACGATTCGCAGTATAACTTCTTCTTACAGGCCGAACAGGATTTTGTGGACCAGATCGTGTTAGGCTGGCAAACCATCCTTCCTACACGATTTGAAGAGGGGCTTGATTACCAGTTCACTATGGGCGGGCAGGGATCCCTTAAACCTCTGGATTTCGAAGCGCTGAGAGATGATCAGGAGTTTTTGTATTACCTGAAGACTCTCCGTAATCATACTAAGATATTTGTTGAATATTTTTACAGCAATTTGAGAGCCGATATAGTTGACTTAATGGAAATGATCGATAGTGAGATCGAAGAAAAAGAAAGATCATGATCCAATTCCTACGAAAAATTCGCCAGACCTTAGTTATGGAAAATAAGACCGGAAAGTATTTCAAATACGCCATTGGGGAGATCGTTCTGGTCGTCATCGGGATCCTGATCGCCCTGCAGATCAATAACTGGAATGAGGAAAGGAAAGCACGGGTGGAGGAGCGCGAATTACTCACGAATTTAAGCGTATCCTTCACCAATAAGCTGGCCGAGCTGGAAGATAAAAATGCGGGCCGGATTGAGAATATTGAAAACATCAATCGTTTACTGCACGATATATCCCGCGGAGAACTCAGTTACAGCGAAGGTGATATGACTCAGGTTATTGGCCGGTTGTACACCTGGTTTACGGTCAATGAGGAATTCAGCGTGATCGATATGCTCTTTAGTTCCGGCCGGATCAATACCATCTCCAACGATACCCTGAAATCTCAGCTCATTTCATGGCCTGACCAGATGGAAGAAATGTTCGAAGAACAGCGTGTGATACAGGATCTGGTCGTCAGCAGGCTGAATCCTCTGATCGCTCAGTATTACTCCTATGCCAATATGGTCATGGCCAGCGACAGCTCCTATACCGGAAGTCCGAATCCGAATGATCTTAACGCACTCTTAAAGGACCGTGATTTTGAAGGCCTCATTTCCCGAAAAAAGATCTACCTCATGACCAACATCAACGACACGAATATACTGATCGATAATGCCCGGTCCATATTAGGTCTGATCGAAGAGGAGTTAAATAGGAATTAAAAAATGCTCCGTACGGGGATGAATTCATACATCTTTGTCATATAACCCAATAACTGTGAAAAATCCGATGTCTGCTGCTCCAAAATTATTCAACGATCAATTGAACCCGGCCTTAGTCCTTCTCTTAATGATAGCCCTGTTAACGCCGGCTTGTAACAGGAGTCCGGGCGCTGAGGACATCCGGTCAGAAGTATTGTTCGAATTCCGGCAATTAACCGAAGCGGTGCAATCACAGGATACCGAAGCTTACTACGCTTTTTTCGACCAGGACCATTTTACCGCACAATTCGGGGGCATGACCATTGATTCCTTTGCCGCCTTCAAAGCCATCTATGACTCCATTCTTCCCGACCTGGATGGCTACCTCTCGCTCGAGTTTCCTGTTGTTGAGGTGCGCGTGATCAACGAAACATCGGCCGTCCTTATAAATGAATATTCCGAGGTCGTTCTTACGGTTTCAGGTGATACCGTCCGAACATCCGGAAGCGGGACCCAGGTATGGGATAAAACCTCCGGACACTGGAAACTGGTCCATGTGGCAGGAAGCACAAAGTAATCATATCCGGAATTACCAACTTCAGGTTCTGTTCCGATTTGCAGACCGGTATATTTTAAATTAGGCTCTGTAATGGAATTGATCTAAGATAACTGCACATCTGTCAGCCGCCGGAGCATGATCCTGACTTCCTTCTGAATCATTAAATGCTTTACTTTCGGCAAATTAAACTCTGTACAAAGCATCATTCTTATGGACGGAACCCAACGCAAGGATATACACATCGGCAGTGAAGTTGAAGTGGTTCAGAAACACCATCAACGCTCCGGAGAACTTACCTCCGGCGTGGTGGCCCGATTACTGACCAAGTCTCCCTCCCATCCCCACGGCATCAAGGTGCGATTGGAATCAGGGGTTGTTGGAAGAGTGAAGAAGATAAATTCTTAATTTTGAATTCTTCATTCTCAATTGAGCGTTGAGAATTATTCCCAATTTCCTTATTACCTTATCTTCTACCAGCAGGCAGATCTACTTATCCACTCAATCACCCAATGAACAAAGCATACCTCATCATCATCGCAGCTCTCTTTTTGGGATGCCAATCAGGACCTCAACAAGCAGCTAAAGAACTAACGATCCTTGGGACCGTCCATTTTCCTACAGAGGGAATCAACGCCGATTCTATTTATCAGGCACTCTTAACCATTCAACCTGAAGTCATCCTGCTGGAAAGAGATTCTTCCGCCTTTGATGATGATTTCAATCGCCTCTTTGATGATGAGGGAAATGAAACCCTGGCGATTGCCCGGTTTTTTGATACCTATCCCAACACCTTGATCAGACCAATCGAATTTGAAGGAAGAGATACCTTCAGGGATCAAACAGGTTTATATCCTCAAGCCAATGATGTATACCAGAAATTGAATGAATTAAGCCGGTCCGGATCCTTCAACGATCAGGAGCAGCAGTTTTGGGATCGATTTGCCTACTTCTGGGTAAAACTGGATAGTATGGCGTCGATCAACCTGAGAGCCATCAATACCGACTATTCAGATACCATATTGGATAGTGCGAAAAAGTATCAGTACACCAAAATGAAGGAAATAGTAGCGAATAATGATGCATTCAAGGAGATGATGCTTGATTCAAAGGGTGATTCCATTTCGATGAAAGCATATTTCGATAAATGGGAGCAGTTCGAACACTATAGTCGAAATAATGCCATGGTCGACAATATCATCCGAACCATGAACAGTATGGAGCAGCAGAAATTTGTGCTGATCGTAGGATATCATCATCGGTACTACATCAAGAAGGCACTAAAGGATAAAGCTCCAAATATTCTACTTACTGAATTTTATGAATAAACAGAATTAATTCTTAGCTCTAAATTTAGATTGCTTGATTGAGAGTTGATAATTAACTCAACTCACCCATCACCTTATTAATTAATTATAACTGTTAAATAATGGGCTCAGAATACCTGGATAGTGTCAGAAAGCAGTTTGAGTACTATAAATTGCTTGGGGAAAAAACATTCAACCAGCTGGATGAGCAGGATCTCTTTTGGCAGTATAATGAAGAATCAAATTCTATCGCCATCACGGTGAATCACCTGAGGGGAAATATGAGATCCCGATGGACTGATATTTTGACCTCCGACGGAGAAAAAGAATGGCGGAACAGAGACCGGGAATTTGAATCGGTGATTCAAAGCAAACAGGAGCTCCTTGAAAAATGGGAAGATGGATGGAAATGCCTGTTTGATGCCATGGACTCTATCCGTGAGGATGATTTTGAGACCATAGTGTATATCCGCAACCAGGAACATTCCATCATGGATGCTTTTAACCGGCAGCTGGCCCATTATGCGTATCACATCGGGCAGATCGTCTATATCGGCAGAATGATCAAAGGACAGGAATGGAAAAGCCTCTCCATCCCCAGAGGAAAATCTGCGGAATTCAATGCCGCTAAGTTCGCTAAGGGGACAAACCGTCAATAATTAAAATGATACTTAAAATAATTTACCTGGCAGGATGCAGAATAACGGTCACCGGCCAATCAAACTCAGCATAAACCTGAGGATCAATTTATGAAACGAATAGTACTATTTGGTAACTCCGGTTCCGGTAAGTCCACCCTTGCTAAGGAATATGCATCTGAATTCAAATTAGCGCATCTTGATCTTGATACCCTGGCCTGGGAAGATACCACACCCCCTGAACGGCGGGCATTCAAATCGAGTGCAAAAGAAATTGATGCCTTTCAGGCAGACCACAGTGAATGGGTCATTGAAGGATGTTATGCCGGTTTACTCGAATATGCCATGCGTAAGGCAACGGAAATAATCTTCCTGAACCCGGGCGTTAAGACCTGCGTCAGCAATGCCCGGTCCCGACCCTGGGAATCGCATAAATATCCTTCTAAAAAGGCTCAGGATGATAATTTATCTATGCTCTTAGAATGGATCAAAAAGTATCCTTTAAGGGATGATGAGTTTTCACTCAGGGCGCATCGAATACTTTACGAAGGCTTTGAAGGAAAAAAGAAAGAATATACCTCCAACCTTAGGTAACACTAAAGAGTATTCATTGATCATCCATTGGGGCATTCAAGATGTAACTCAATTATTATTCCTTCGTAACTGTGCTCAGCTTACATATTCCTCAGATCCATTCTATTCTATTTAATATCTATGAAACGTATTCATCTGTTTGAATTTGAAGATTTTGCCTGGTTTCCTGAATGGCTTCGAAGATGCATGACCCGTCTAATCTTAGTGATGCACAAGCTATTGAGGACCAATGATAAGCTTGCTGATTTACTGGCTCAGATTTTAAGCACATCCAATTCTTCCACGATACTTGATTTATGTTCCGGCAGTGGTGGTCCTATGCCGGAAGTACTCCAGATTCTGCGCGACAAACATGGCTTTGAAAACCTGGAATTGATCTTAACGGATCTCTATCCCGATTCTAAAACGGCTGAAATCTTTAATAGCCAGGAAAACAATCATATCCACTACCTCACATCTCCTGTGAATGCCACTTCATTGGATCAACAGAAAAGCGGACTCCGAACGATGGTTGGAAGCTTCCATCACATGAAGCCCGATCAGGCAAAATCCATTCTTCGCTCAGTACAGGAATCAGGTGATCCCATCTGTATCTTTGAATTAAGTGATAACAGTGCTCCACTTCTTCTGTCATGGATTGCCTTTCCCATAAACTTCATCATGACTTTGTTTATCACCCCCATGGTCCGTCCGATGAGTTGGCAACAACTCCTGTTCACTTATGTCTTTCCGATTATTCCCATCTGCTTCGCCTGGGATGGAGCTGTCTCAAATGTCCGAACCTATACCCTTCACGATCTGGACGAGTTATTAGCTGAAATCAAGTCAGAAAAGTATAGCTGGGAAACGGGCAAGATCGAAGGCAAAACGAAACAGATCTATGTGCTTGGTAGGCCTGTAGGCTGATTTTAGACTTAAGGCTTAAGTCCATGACTTAATATCAGAGGTTGAGTAAGCAACCAAATGGAAAGATCAAGTGACCGTTCCTCTTTCTCATTTCCTTCTATGCTGTGAATTCCGTTACTTCGGAATAATAATTTCTGCCCGATATCCTTCATTTGCCCAAAGGCGGTCAGGCTCAATATATTTTATTAGGGTGGAATCATATGAAAAAACCATTTTTCGGACGCTTTGCACCATTATTAAGCGGTTTGGCCGTACTGGCCTCCCTTATCTTTGTCGGCTATGAACTACAAAGAAATAACGATCTGGCGATCGTTCAGAGCCAGCATAATCTGATCACACTGAACGCGGATATGAAAACCTGGCTGACCAATCCTGAGGTCCTCGATGTACTCATGAATGAAGATGTAGAGGGGATGTCGGACAAAGACCGGCTGTTATTTGTGGCCCTGGTAGGCGGTTGGTTCGATCTGTATGAAGCGGCTTATATTGCCCGTGAACGCGGTATCCTTACCGATGAACAATATAAAGTCTGGCGAAACGGGATGTGCACCCTTCCGGAACACTGGCTTCTGAACTTTGAAAGTGTGATCAATTCTGACAACTATATAGAGTCTCTGGTGGAAGGAGTTCAGCATTGTATTGACTCAGATTTCAACCCTGATTTTTAGAAAAATATAACAAGAACCGGCACTTCAGATGGAACTGAAAAACGAACCGGTGAAGACCGGAAATCAATAATCGATAAAGATGGAAGCTATCCGATACGGTTTTTATATATTAGGTGATGAAAACATCCCATTCTGATATCGATGCCGAAGCTGCATCATCGAAAGTACGAACCGATTGGTCGCGCCGGGCACGCTGGTTCGGAGCTGAGTTCCTGGTTGTCCTTACCGGTATCCTGGTTGCCCTGGCTCTGAATTCCTGGTGGGAAACACGGCAGGCCGATGCACGTGAAAGAATATATCTCAATCAACTGGAAGCTGATCTGATTGAGACGGAACGCATTATGGCAGACAGAGACCGAGGCATGGCCTGGTATACCCATCGTCCTCTTACAGAATTGATCGTATCCTTCGGGAAGACCCCACGCCCTCCGCGCGACTCTGTTGAACAGTGGCTGACAATAATGGATTATACGGCCACTCCTCGGCCTGTACTCGGCACGGCCGAGTCGCTGGTTGCTTCAGGGGATTTCGGAGCTATTCGCAATCATTCGCTACGGGCAGCTATTCTTCGCTATCTGGATGTGGCACGGGAGCGAATGGCTGACCAGTCTTTTATGGTAGGCCTGGCCAGAAGTAACCTGACCGAGCTACGACATTTGGGCTTAAGCAAGATGGCAGTTTTTGATTCACAGCTTGATCTGAGGGAGCAGAATGTCAGAAACTTCCTTACGCAATCTGCTGCTGATACTTCAGGAGTAGCCTCTTCCCCTGACTGGCGCTATCCATTTACTTACGATGTCATGGAGATCTACAATAGCCAGGAATTTTTTGATATCCTGATTGAATACAGAAATTACATCAGGGAACTTCAAAGATCACGGAGAGCTATTGCTGAGGGCTCAGCTGAACTTCGTGAACAAATAAAACTGCATACCGGAGAATGATGCTGGATGGGATGTTAGAAATGCAGATCCTCTTTCAGGTCAAAAATCTCCTCACCGGCCCCGTGTTCGGTGCAGCAACCGATCGGTTGTTCGTTAATTCAGCAGTGAAAGGAAATTCTACGGGATCTCCGTTTCGAAGCTCATTCATTCGTTAGTGACCGGGTGATCTGCCGATTATATACGCAAATACAATCATAGCTATTATTCGAAAATGAAAATAATATCGCTTAGAGAGTCTCCGGAATATAAAGATGAGGCTATTCGATATCTGCAAAAAAGCTGGCCGGGTGTGCTTCCAATTATTTATGAAGATTGTATTTCCTATAGTATTAATGCGAGAAACTCTTTACCTCAATGGTATCTGCTCGAACTGAGAGATAGATTAATTGGATGTGCAGGTCTAATAACTAATGATTTTATTAGTCGCGGAGACTTATACCCCTGGCTATGCGCATTATTTATTGATAATGAGTTTAGAGGAAGTGATTATGGATTTCTGCTAATTGAAAAGGCAAAACAGGACACCAAAAAGTTTGGATTTGATTATCTGTATCTATGTACCAGCCTGATCGGGTATTACGAAAAAAAAGGTTTTAAGTATATCGGGCAAGGATATCATCCTTGGGGAGAGGATTCCAGAATATATGAATCATTAGTTTAAAGGATCTGGCTGCGTACAACATTGGCTATCCAATTACCAAACCACCTCTACCCCAGATAGCTTTCGATCAGGTCTTCCGGGTGACTGGTTGGCACCACCGGGAAATCGAACCAGGTATGCAGTTCCTTATCAAAGCCGGTCTTGTTCAGATAGGCATGCAGAGCCCGGTTCAGTCCCTTCGTGTATTTAGGGTGATCGGTGCCTTCCGGATCCTCGTGCCACAGATCATTCTGGGCAAAACCCTCGAATTCAGGTCCGGTGATGATTATTCCGAATGCATCCGGATTCATGCCCACGGGACTGTGGACCGTAGTGGTGAACAGATGCCAGAAGCCGGACTGAATGCAGTTCTTTTCAAACAGCTGCCTCACCACCTCTAAAGAATCAATGGTTTCCTGCTGCGTTTCGGTCGGAAAACCATACATCAGATAAGCATGGACCATGATCCCATGCTTGGAAAAATTATGGGTCACCCGGGCAACCTGTGCAATATCCACTCCCTTTTTCATCTTCGCCAGCAAGCGATCGGAGGCAACTTCCAGTCCCCCTGTAACCGCAATACAACCCGCTTCCGCCATCAGTTGACAAAGCTCTTCATTGAAGGTCTTCTCGAAGCGAATATTGGTCCACCAGGTGATGTTAACCTCCCGCTCTATCAGTCGCTTCGACAAGGCTTTCAACATTTTAGGGGGAGCGGCTTCGTCCACAAAATGGAAACCTGTGAGTCCCGTGACCTTCATGATCTTTTCGATCTTATCTACCAGGTCATCGGCGGTAGTGTTCTGATAGTTGCCGATATAATCCAGGCTCACATCACAAAAGGAACACTGACTCCAGTAACATCCGTGTGAAATGGTCAGTTTATTCCATCGTTTATCAGTCCACATGCGGTGCATGGGATTGACCACATCCAGGAAGGACACATATTTATCAAAAGGCAATCCCGAATAATCCGGGGCCGGTAAATTCCGGTGATGGTGAATGGTATTGGGCTGATGGTTCTTGTACACCACCTGATCGTCTTCCAGAACAAAAGTTCTTTCCAGCTCATCAATAGTGACCTTTCCTTCCAGATACTCGATCATCTTCAGCAGCGGACCTTCCCCGTCATCCAGGGAAATGAAATCCACCAGTTCAAAGATCCTCGGGTCCTCCAGGCTGCGCAATTCGGTATTGCAGTACCCGCCCCCGAAAGCCAAATGGATGTCGGGATAAAATTGTTTGATAAACTGAGCACAGCGCAAGGCAGCAAAGAGGTTGCCCGGAAAGGGAATGGTAAACCCGATCAGATCCGGTGTATGGGTCCTGATCTTCTCCTCCAGAATGTTCAGCATCTCATCCTCGATCAGGGTGGGCTGATAACGCAGGAACTCGTCTATGCGGTCAAAACTGCTGGCCGAAGTAGCGATCTGCTCGGCATATTTTGTGAAGGCGAAAAACTCATCCACATTCGCCTGAATGAAATCCCCGATCTCTTCAATGAATAGGGTGGAATAATGCTTGGCCTTGTCAATGACTCCTTCCTCCCCTTCTGCCCATTCAATTTCCCTATTTACCTTCTTCAACCGGTGACCGGCCGGTAAAAAGTCTTCTTCCAGGATCACATGAGCCGATTCCGGATCGTTCTTCTGCAGAAAATCAATAACCAGGTCCACCCTGGAAATATACTGTTCCTTCCTTTCAGCAAGCTCCGGGAAATGATCATTGCCCAGGTCCTCCGCTTCCTGAAATACCGCCCTCAAAAAATCACTACTAAACACCGAGGTAAACAGCTCAATACTCAGATCGCAATGCGAAACCGGCACGTCATATTCGTCCAGAAAGCCCTTGAGATAAGAGCTTGCCGGATAGGAAGTATTGAGTTGTGTAAAAGGCGGGGTAATTAACAAAAGTCTGGGTCTCATCTCTAAAAGATAAAGCTTTTAGACCGAAGTTCGAGCTTAATCAGTCCGATTAAAAATCTCAGCCCGAACATCATATCGACTACGGGGTGCACATATAACACCCAAATTTGTAGGCTAGCAGATTATTCCCTTAATTCAGTTCAAATCGGGATCAGCCTTGGTGAAGATCAGGTTCTGGCCATAATTTGAAATAAACAATCCTATGAAATTAGAAAAAATAGCCCTGATCGCTGAAATCACAGGTGGAGTTGCAATTCTGGTCTCCCTGATCTTTGTGGGTATTCAATTCAAGGAAAATGCGAAGGCTACCCGGTCTGCCAATGCCTCGGCGACCATTGCCTCTTTAGCCGGCTGGTATAATGACATCGGTAACAACAGTGAATCGAGTGCACTTTTTTATGATTTTATGGCCGATCCGTTGGCTTTATCTCCCCAGCAGCGGCTTCAGGCAGTAATGAATATTCACGGAATATTTATCATCTTTCAGAATAGTTTTTACCTGGTCAAAGAGGGCACACTCGATCCTGAAATGCAAAATGCACTGACCTCTGTGGTTTTAGGAGTGGTGGATCAGCCCGGTTTTACTTTCTACTGGGATCAGAGAAGATCCTTCTTTTTTGAAGAATTCCGGGAATATATCAACGACATACTGATCAACGGAGAACCGATAAACAGTGGGTATAAAGAAATTACAAGAGATGACTGAAATCCGATCACCCTACCCAGCCAAACCTGCTATGAAGAATTTTCTGAATAATGAATCAGCGGCCCGGACCTGCTCACTGATCATCCTGGGCTTTCTGGCCGCCATAAGCTTTACCGCCTGCACCCAGACTCCGCCGATTGATCCTAATGAACTGGTCGTAGAAGCCTCGATCGCTGAGCTGCAGTCTGCTATTATAGACGGACGGATCACCTGCCGAGAAGTTGTACAGGCTTACCTGGACCGCATTGAAGCCTATGATCGGTCAACCGGCCTGAATGCGATCACCGAGCTGAATCCCCGGGCACTCCAACGCGCCGATTCCCTCGATCAGGCCCTGGCTGCAGGAGAGACTCCGGGTCCCCTGTTCTGTGCGCCACTGCTGGTGAAAGACAATTTCGACACCTATGACCTCCCCACTACGGGTGGCTCTATTGCTCTGGCCGGTAGCATCCCCCCGGACGATGCCTTTATGGTGCGGCGCATCCGGGAAGCGGGAGCGATCGTTATCGCCAAAACTAATATGGCAGAATGGGCCTTCAGTCCCCGACAGACGGTCTCCTCTTCTTACGACACTACGGCCAATGCTTATGCTCCGGACCGGACCCCGGCCGGATCCAGCGGAGGAACGGCATCCGGAGTGGCCGCCAGCTTCGGTGTGGCCGGACTGGGCTCCGACACCGGAAATTCTATCCGGGGGCCCAGCTCCCATCTGTCCCTGGCCGGCATCCGCTCCACCATTGGACTCACCTCCCGTGACGGAGTGATCCCACTGGCCTTCGACCGTGATATTGCCGGTCCCATGGCACGCTCTGTGGAGGATGTCGCCCGGATCTTCAATGTGGTAGCAGGCTATGATCCGGCGGACCCCTATACCGAAGCTGGAAAAGATCTCAAGGAGAACGATTATACATCATTTCTGGACCCTGAAGCTTTGAAAGGAAAGCGCCTGGGCGTACTAAACGTCTTCGCCGATCCGGAAAGATCGGACAGTATGGTCTATGCGCGGTTTGAGGATGCCCTGCAGGACCTGCGTGAACAGGGCGCAGAGATAGTCGATTTTGAGATCGATAACATGCGGGAGCTGATGCGGGCCGGGCTCTGGTGCGGCCGGTTTCGCTACGATATGCACAACTATCTGCTTTCACTAGGGGCTGACGCACCCATGCAGGATGTGATGGAGGTCCTGCAGACCGGGGAATATGGTCCGGATGTGGAAGGCAGCCTCAGATCCATCTCAGAAGCAGAAACGGAGATCATTCATCCGGCAGAGCGGGCAGAGCCATGCCCCGACTTCGCGGATCATCCCGGACGACAGGCGCTGCTGTCTGCCGTGGTCAGGTCTATGGATGAAGCAGGGATCGATGCCTTTATATTTCCAAGCTGGAGCTATCCACCAGCCCCTCTGACCCGTGCCAATGAAGAATACCGCGGCGACAATTCGCAGGGACTCATCCCGGCAGCGGGACTGCCCGCTATCACGGTTCCTATGGGCTTTACCTACGAAGACCTGCCCGCGGGACTACAGATCGCAGGACGCCCCTATTCAGAAGGACTGCTATTTGGTCTGGCTTATGCCTATGAGCAGGGAACGCAGCACCGACGTCCCCCAAAGGGATTTTCGGTGATTGGCAAATGAGGATTGACGACGGACCAAAGACAGTGAAGGATTGAAAACAGGAATGGAAAATTGTATCAACGACTATAAATTGTCATCTGACTACTCAAATTTAACTTCTTGCTTTTCACTTCATATTTCCTGACTCCCTGAAATTTTCAAAGAACCCGGGAATCACTTCAAGAGGAAATCCGGAATTAGAGTTGATCAGAACACAGATACCGATCCCCTCTTCAGGCGCAAATGCGATCTCACTTCGATAACCGTTCACATAGCCGCCGTGATATACGATCTTTTGGCCATGATTATCCAGCACCCTCCATCCCATCGCATAATGCGATCGGTTCACTCCCGGCCAGTACCGGCTGTAGCGACGGTTATTGATGGTAGCAATTGGTTTATAGATCTGCTCCAGTGTCTCCGGTGAGATAAAGTCAGGAGTATTTCCGGTCAGCAGAAGCAACCATTTACCCATATCAGAAGCAGAGGCGTTGATTCCGCCGGAGGATACCGCATTGTAGTACTTCTTTGAAATAGATATAGGTACCCGCCCCCGTGAACGGGAATAATACACATGCGGCAAAGCCTTATTCACTGTAGTCCGGATACTGTCGTAGCTGGCGGAAGCATGCTCCATATCCAGAGGACCGAACAGTGCGTTTCTCAGCAACGTCTTAAAGTCATCTGCTGTCCGGGTTTCGATCACTTTTTCGATCGCTGAATAGGCAGCATTCTGATAAGCGATCTGCTCCCCTTCTTTTGAGATCAGCGGAACCTCCTTCAGCCGGGGAATGATACGATCCAGAGACAATCCGTCTTCCACCAAATTGGTATAAGCATGCCGGGGGAGTCCGGTGGTATGGGATAAGAGATGCTTTATTTGTACTCTTTCAGTCTGAGCTGGATCATTCAGCTTAAACTCCTCCAGGTAGGAGGACACCGGTTCATCCCATTCCAGCACCCCATTCTCCACCAGTATGCCGGTAAGCACCGAAGCAAATCCTTTTGATACACTTCCCAGCCGGAAAACAGTACGCTCGTCTACAGGATCGGATGTTCCTGCCTCTTTAACTCCGAACCCTTTCTGGTAAATCACCTGTCCATCTTTTACCAGTACTACTGCCCCGCCTGGAATCTTCTTTTCTTTCAGTCCTTCCAAAAAATTCTGTTCAAATTTTTCCAGATATGCAGTCAGTTCATCATCCGTCACCGGTTCTTCCGGTGTCTTAGGAGTGGTCTCAGTTTTCCTGGGTTCAGACTGTATATCTGTACAAGCGTTGAATAGGACGCATGCATAAATAAGAAACAATAATGCGATAAATAATCTGGTCACTGGGTGATGAATAAGGATAATAACTGGGCTATTTTAATGTCGGATACCGATAAGGATAAAAACTTCAGGACGGATTTAAAACTGCAGGGAATAATTTTATTACTAGATTCACCATTAACCATACGGAATCCCTCAGGAAGGACCTTTATAAAGTGCAAAGTATATGGTATGCTTGATATCCAATTAAATGAGGTATCATGACGCTTTTATACTTTATTGCAGGACTGCTTTTGTTGATCGGAGGAGCTGAATTACTGGTACGGGGTGCATCCCGGATCGCATCAGCGCTTGGAATACCTTCACTGATCATAGGTCTCACCATTGTTGCGTTCGGGACCAGCGCCCCAGAACTGGCTATCAGTATTAACGGAGTTATAAGCGGTCAGGGCAGTATCGCATTGGGAAATGTGATCGGTAGTAATATCTTCAACATTCTCTTCATTCTGGGACTATCTTCCGTAATAACCCCGTTGTTTGTTTCAAGTCAGCTTCTGAAGCTGGACGTACCTCTGATGATCGCCTTATCGATCACTGTTATTGCTCTGGGCTGGGATCTGTTGCTTAGCCGGGTCGACGGTTTGCTACTTGTTTCCGGCCTCATCATATACTTAGGTGTGCTCATCTACATCAGCCTAAAGAATAGAACAGATATGAATGCAGTGGATCATCCCGATGATCCTGATCTTCCTCTGAACTGGTTCCTGCAGGGATTTTTTGTGGTTACTGGACTGCTACTCCTGATCCTCGGATCGAGATGGTTTGTGAACAGTGCCGTTGAGATCGCGCTGTATTTGGGTATGAGTGAACTGGTTATCGGACTCACGATCGTATCTGTTGGCACCTCCATGCCGGAAGTTGTCACCTCTGTTATTGCTGCATTTAAGGGAGAACGTGAGATCGCTGTTGGAAATGTAGTTGGCAGTAATATATTTAATTTACTGAGTGTGCTGGGGATCACCGCCCTGATCAGTCCCTCAGGTATCCCCGTCTCGGAAGCCGTGATCGGGTTTGACTTGCCGGTGATGACCGTTGTTGCCGTGGCCTGTATACCGATCTTTTTTACCGGCGGGATCATAAGCCGCTGGGAAGGAGCCGTCTTTCTGGGATATTATGTGGCTTACACCCTCTTCCTCTTCCTGAATGCCACACAGCATGATCTTCTTCCTGTGTTCAATACCGCCATCATTTACTTTGCCGTACCCCTGACCCTTATTACGCTGCTGGTGCTGTTTCTTAAAGAACTGAAACGGAATGGCAAGCAGAAGAATCCTTATTGATCTAATTTCTGAACCTTGATATCTATCTACTCTCTGCTTCTATACCGCAGCATTCTTTAGAATACACCAAATTGATAATTTGGTATTGATGTTTGAATCATTCACTATATCTGTTTTCATATTCAGTATCATATATATCCAATGAAGACCGTGATGAGGCAACCTTTGATGGGTAATGAAAAACCTGAAATTTACTGGACAAAAGACGCATTTCGTCTCAATTACAGCTTCTTCTTAAATAGTGAACCGGCCGGATTCATACGTGATAAAAGCCTGAGCAGAAGCTCGGAAGCTTCTCTGCTGGGTAATAACTTTCTGTTTGAAAGCAGCGGTTTTATCCGGACACATATTGACATTATAGACCGGCAGAACAAATCCATTGCCGGCCGGATCAACTTCAGTATATTTACTCCTAAAGCGGAAATCAGAATCAATAAAAATTCCTACCTGTGGAAACTTGACAATCTGATGGGATCAAAATGGGTCTTGAAAAACTCAGATGATCGTATCCTCATGAGATCGGAAAACAGAAAGGAAGGTTATTGTCTCATTGAGAATGATACATCCATACTTCTTTTACTCTCATCTCTCGTAATCAGAAACCAGTACTCAAAGCAGGGATATTAATCCGTTACCGAATGTGATCCTTCCTGTACAGGTTTGATCTATCTGTCATCTGTACCATCAGATATACCCTTTTTGTTCAAGATTCCGGATAGGCTTTTTTTTCCACTGATCAGCTAGCAGCTAAATCAACCCGCTTAAATACTTGGTGAATACTGCAATAAAAAAAGCAGCCCCTTTCGGAACTGCCTTAATTCTCTCATCCTGGTCACTACGAATTCACGCAGTAACTAAATAACCTGCAATACGATCACTTCAGATCGAAACGATCCAGGTTCATAACTTTATCCCAGGCTTTGACGAAGTCTTTCACAAACTTCTCCTGACCGTCTTCGCATCCGTACACTTCAGCAATAGCTCGAAGTTCGGAGTTTGATCCGAAGATCAGATCTGCACGTGTTCCAGTCCATTTCACTTCGTTAGATTTGCGGTCACGACCTTCGAACAGATCCTGTTCATCGGAGGTTGCCTGCCAGGTGGTTCCAAGATCAAGTACATTCACAAAGAAGTCATTGGTCAGCTGACCCGGATTATCTGTAAATACGCCATGGTTGGAGCGGTCATAATTGGTATTCAGTACGCGCATCCCACCAAGCAGTGCAGTCATTTCAGGTGCTGTAAGAGTCAGCAGCTGTGCTTTATCTACCAGCATCTCTTCTGCAGTGGTATTGTGCTTTGGTTTAAAGTAATTTCGGAATCCATCTGCAGCAGGCTCGAGCCATTCAAAGGACTCCACATCGGTCTGCTCATCGGTTGCATCCGCACGGCCTGGAGTGAATGGAACACTTATGTCGTGTCCAGCATCCTTAGCTGCTTTTTCTATGGCAGCACAGCCACCCAGTACGATCAGGTCTGCCATAGAGACTTCCTTATCGCCAGTCTGTGCACTGTTAAAGTCATTCTGAATACTTTCCAGGGCATCCAGCACTTTGGAAAGCTGCTCAGGATTGTTTGCTTCCCAGTCTTTCTGAGGAGCCAGTCGCACACGTGCGCCATTGGCACCGCCACGCTTATCAGATCCTCTGAAAGTAGAAGCAGAAGCCCATGCTGCAGATACCAGCTCAGATACGGACAGCCCGGTATTCAGTATCTTTCCCTTCAGTTCAGTGACATCCTTATCGTTGATCAGTTCATGATCTACCTCAGGAATCGGATCCATCCAGCTCAGCTCCTCTTCCGGTACTTCCGGTCCGAGATAGCGTGCTTTTGGTCCCATATCACGGTGAGTCAGCTTGTACCATGCTTTCGCAAAGGCATCAGCGAATTCATCAGGATTCTCATAAAAATGTCTGGAGATCTTTTCATACTCCGGGTCCACCTTCAGAGAAAGGTCAGTAGTCAGCATGAACGGAGCATGCTTCTTATCTGGATCATGTGCATCAGGCACAGTTCCTTCTCCGGCTCCGTCTTTTGGTCTCCACTGATACGCGCCGGCGGGACTTTTATGCAGCTCCCACTCATACTCGAATAAGTTCTTGAAGTACAGGTTACTCCACTGGGTCGGAGTCTGAGTCCATGCACCTTCCAGTCCGGAAGTAATGGTATCAGCCCCTGCACCGGTTCCGTAGTTGTTCTTCCAGCCCATACTCATTTGCTCAATATCCGCGCCTGCCGGTTCGGCTTCCACATACTCATCCGGATTGGCGGCACCGTGTGTCTTACCGAACGTATGTCCACCGGCGATAAGAGCAACAGTCTCATAATCATTCATGGCCATTCGTTTAAAGGTCTCGCGAATATCGGTAGCTGCTGCCAGAGGGTCCGGCTTTCCATTTGGTCCTTCAGGATTCACATAGATCAAACCCATTTGAACAGCTGCAAGCGGATTTTCCAGTTCACGATCTTCGGTATATCTCTTATCACCTAACCATTCGCCTTCAGATCCCCAGTAAATATCTTCTTCCGGTTCCCACACATCGGCACGTCCTCCCGCAAATCCGAAGGTCTCAAAACCCATGGTTTCAAGAGCTACATTTCCGGCAAGGATCATCAGATCAGCCCATGAGATCTTTTTACCGTACTTTTGCTTGATCGGCCATAACAGTAAGCGTGCCTTATCCAGATTAGCATTGTCAGGCCAGCTGTTCAGAGGAGCAAAACGTTGAGTACCTGCTCCGGCACCTCCTCTCCCGTCACCAACACGGTAGGTACCGGCGCTGTGCCATGCCATTCGGATCATGAACGGACCATAATGGCCATAGTCAGCAGGCCACCATTCCTGAGAATCAGTCATCAGTTCTGCCAGATCTTTTTTGATCGCAGAGTAATCAAGCTTTTGGAATTCTTCCGCATAATCAAAATCCGGATCCATAGGATCAGACAGATTAGAGTGCTGGCGAAGGATGCTCAGATTAAGCTGATTCGGCCACCAGTCGCGATTACGGGGACCTTCACCGGCTGCACCTCTCATGGCGCCTCCCATAAACGGGCACTCACTTATGGTATTAACGTTATAACTTTTCTTGGGATCGTGGGCTTTGCTATCGTTCATTACTTTTCAGCTGATTGTTTAAAAATTCTTATCAATGATGACGATAAGATTCCATTATTCGTTCGTTTAGCCGAAAATACCAAATCAGGAATTCAGATGAATTACAAATTAAATAGATAATACCTATAGAGGAATTAGATGATCTTTGATTTAGGTATTTAATTCTATTAATTGACAATCTTATCCAACCAGTCAAACCTCATGACCCGATCTCTGCTTTTACTTTTACTTTTCCTTTGCACTATCCTGACTGCATGCATAAAACAGGATAACAAAGCCTTATTTGAACATAATATTGAGGATCCGGTTAAACCCTGGAGTAAAAATTCCTTTGATAATGCAGATTCAAAATTCACCTTTGCTGTATTTTCTGATCTGACCGGAGGAGAACGTAAAGACATATTCAATGTAGCAGTGGAGCAGCTGAATCTGTTCCGGCCTGAGCTGATCATGAATGTTGGTGATCTGATCGAAGGGTCCACTCAGGACCCTGATTCGCTGTTCAAAGAATGGCAATACTTCGATGATCGGATCAACCGACTCATAGCGCCGGTCTTTTATACGGGCGGCAATCATGATCTCACCGGTCCTGTTCTAAGAAAAGTTTGGGCCGAAAGGTATGGCAGAACCTATTATCATTTTCTGTATAAAGATGTTCTCTTTATGGTGATGGATACTGAAGATATATCTGAGGACCGACAAAAAGAGATCTATGAAGCCCGGCTGGAAGCGCTGGAGGTCCGGGAGAGAGATCCGGACAGTCTTCAGTACACAAAATATTATTCCATGCCGGAACGACTGACCGGTGGTATCAGCCCGGAACAATCTGAGTATTTTCAGGATGTTATCAGGGGTAATCCGGATGTGCGATGGAGCTTTCTGTTCATGCATAAACCAATATGGCGGGATAGTACTGAAACTGATTTCACAGAGATCGAGGATGCTCTTGAAGGAAGAAATTACACTCTGTTCAACGGGCATTATCACACCTTCAGCCACCGGACACGCAGAGGCATGGATTATATTCATATGGGAACGACCGGAGGACAACTTAATGGTTCCAATCCCGGATCTTTCGATCATATCACACTGGTCACCGTTTCTGAAGATGAGCCATCCATAGTACATATTCAGATGAATGGTATACTCGACAAAACAGGAAAACTGCCTTTAAATGGTGACAGCCTCTGCTTCCGTGCTGATGGTCTTGGATGTAACTGAACTGTTAACAGAAAATGTAATTCTTCACAAGGATCAGAAATTATGGAACCAACAGTATGAAAGCACTGGTATACGATACCTTTCAGGGACCCTTAGAGATAAGGAATATTCCTGAACCTGAAGCTGGAGATCATGGTGTGATCATAAAAGTTCATGCAACCGGATTATGCCGTAGTGACTGGCACGGATGGATGGGCCATGATCCCGGGATCATCCTCCCTCACGTGCCGGGGCATGAACTTGCGGGGACTATTGCTTCTATTGGCAGCGAAGTAAAAAATTTCAGTGTCGGAGACCGTGTCACTACACCCTTTGTATGCGGCTGCGGAAACTGCCCTCAATGTATTTCCGGTAATCATCAGGTTTGTGATCATCAATCACAGCCCGGATTTACTCATTGGGGATCCTTTGCCGAATACGTGAAGCTCGATTTTGCGGATACTAACCTGGTAAAGATCCCGGATGAAATATCTTCTGTTACAGCTGCCACCCTTGGATGCCGGTTTATCACCTCCTTTCGTGCGGTCGTTGAGCAGGCGCAGGTCACAGGTGGTCAATATGTAGCAGTACATGGCTGCGGAGGGGTTGGACTATCCGCTATTATGATCGCCGCTGCACTTGGCGCACAGGTCATCGCAGTAGACATCAATGAGAACAATCTTGCTATTGCAAAAGAGATCGGAGCATTTGAAACCATAAATGCTGCTTCGGCATCTGACATCCCGGAAAAGATCCGATCCATCACTAATGGCGGTGCTCATGTATCGCTGGACGCACTTGGAAGTCAGGAAACCTGCTTCAACTCCATTGCCAGTCTTAGAAAAAGAGGAAAACATATTCAGGTTGGACTGGTCACAGGCAACCACATTCATCCTAAAGTACCCATGGACCGTGTGATTGCAGATGAATTAGAGATCATTGGAAGCCACGGAATGCAGGCTTATAAATATCCGCAAATGCTTGAAATGATCTGCAATGGAAAGCTGCAGCCTCAGAAACTGATCGGCCGAACGATCTCTCTGGAAGAAGCCACAAAAGTACTACCGGCAATGGACCAGTTTAAGAATGACGGCGTGGTCGTGATCGATTCCTTTTAGAGGGTGGATTGGTAATACAGGATTTTCTTTTACTGATTCGATCCGGGTGTAAATCCGAATGATTTTGAGCTCAGGACTTCAGGATACGAGCATAAATATACTTTAAGCAGGGATCATGAATTAAAAAAGCCACGTCACAACTAAGTGACGTGGCTATCTTGACTTTATACCCCTATAAAGCCAACGTATAATGGGAGATAGGGTAATATATCTCTCGTTGTTTCCAACACCTCTAAGATGAAAAGAATAAAGATCGATTTCGCTTAGAAGCGTTTAATCGGGATTGGAATGCACTTATATACATTAACGGATCTTAACCAGGCTTATGGCTTTTTACAGGCTACTATTGCATCTCATCCTCAAACCATTAGTTTTTTACAGAAACAAAAACTAGGCCTGAAAGATGAAATTCTTAACCACACTATTTGCAGCACTGCTGACCATTGTCATAGGATGCAATAGTGAGATCCCTGATAATCCTGTGATCTCTGAAGCTGATTCCCGGCAGATCATGACCGATTTCTTCACCGCCCTGTCAACGGCAGATACTACTTTAATGATCCAACTGACATCAGACGACATGATCATGTATGAACACGAGCAGATCTGGACCCGCGACAGCCTGCTTGCTCTGATGCCTGCCACACTGGGACGTATCTGGGAAATACAGGACGTAACGGTACGCTCTGAAGGCGAGCTATCCCATATTCACTATTACAATATCAGCAGGAAACCCGTGGGTCGATCCTGGCTTGAGAGTGCTTTGCTTGTTCGCGATGAGGGTGAAATCAAAATTAAGTTCATGCACTCAACTAAATTATATCTCAATAACTGATGTGGTCCTTAAGCTCGATAATTTACCGCGATCAATACTGATGTAATTATATTATTTATTCAGTGTGAGTGCAGAGCAAATGACAAAAGCCGGCCGCAAAGTTGAGACTCAGGTCATGGCAGAAGCTGCAGACCTCCTTTTCCAGGACATGGTATTTGTATTTGGCAATAAGACCGTAATTCTGGATTGAGATATTTTTTACACGATGGAGACTTTGATACAACATTCAGCCTTTTATCTTAAACTGAAATTGATACATCACTATCTAGACGGTCTTTGTATTATGATCAGAGCTATTTCACTTTTATCACTACTTATCATTCTGAATTATGCACCAGTTATCGCCCAGCATCACTCAGACAGCACCCGAACTTTGCGGTCTGAATATGCCGGACAGGAGAGCCGTTTGATAAAAAGCCTCTCCCCTTCAGACCTCCGGCAGCTGAGAAACGGAGAAGGCTGGGGACTGGCAAAAGCAGCTGAGCTGAATGGTTATCCCGGTCCTAAACATGTTCTGGAAATGTCTTCCGAGATCGAACTGACGGGGGATCAGCACAACCAGGTCACTGCTTTGTTTAATGCTATGAAAAGGGAGGCTACCCGGCTTGGAATGATCTACATCGAAAAGGAGAAGAACCTGAATGAAGCCTATGCAAACGGCACTATCACTCCCGGAAGCCTGAAAACCCTGCTGAAAGAGATCAACAATGTCCTGGCAGATCTGCGGTATACTCACCAGATCACACATCTCGAAACTAGAAACATATTGACTGCTGATCAGATCGCTGAATACAACCGGCTCAGGGGATATGATAGCATTACAGATCCCTGCTCAAACATACCCGAGGGACACGATCCCGTAATGTGGAAGATGCATAACAATTGTAATTAAAGACCATGCTAAGATCAGTAATGCTACGGGATGCCAAGGAGATCTGTGATATATACAACGGGTATGTGCTCAGTAGCAGAGCGACCTTTGAAGAAGAACCGGTGTCCGTTTCGGATATGAAGGAACGCATCCGTAAGATCACTCAAAATTATCCCTGGCTGGTATTCGAGGAAGGAGATCATATCCTGGGTTATACCTATGCCACCCGATGGAAAGAACGATCGGCATACCGCTATACCGTTGAGACCGCCAGTTATGTGCACAAAGATCACCATAACAAAGGAATCGGATCGGCCCTTAAATCAGCAATGATCGAAGAACTGAAGAAGACCGATGTTCATGCGATACTCTCGGGGATCACCATGCCGAATGACCGCAGTATTGCACTCAACGAAAAATTCGGATTTACCAAAGTAGCCCACCTGAAGGAAGTGGGGTTTAAATTCGGTGAATGGATCGACGTCGGTTACTGGCAGCTAATTCTTAATTCGTAATTCTCATAACCTACTGTATGAAGTCTGTACCAGCTATTATCTCACTTTTTCTGTTCTTAGTCGGCTCAACACAATCAATTATCGCTCAGGACCTGCTGATCAAAGGCGGATGGCTCGTACAGCCGGAGGAAAATAAAACAATACCAAACCCCGGGATATTCATTAGATCCGGTAAGATATTTGAGATCGGTTCCGGGATATCTGCTGATGGAATTCCTATCCTTGAACTGGAGGAAGATGACTATCTCCTCCCCGGCCTGATCGATCTTCACGCTCATTACCGGATCACCTACAAAGGACTGGCGAAAGATGACACTGTGGCCATGCCTAAGATCTTCCTGGCTTCGGGAACGACCACCACCTTCCCCGCAGGCGAAGTGCAGCCATATAAAATGAAAGAGCTACGCGAAAGTATAGACCGGGGAGAAAGACCCGGTCCCCGCATACTGAATTCTGGACCCTATTTTGGGAGAAGTGCTCCCGACTGGGATCCTGATTTTACGGAACAGGATATTACAGACCGGGTCGACTACTGGGCAGAACAGGGTGTAATGGGATTCAAAGCAAAGAATATTACTCCGGATCACCTGAAAACACTGATCAACCGGGCCCATCAGCATGGTCTTACCGTGACAGGGCATTTGAACTCAGGAGTAGGTAATTCAGTGAATCCGGAGGATGCTATTTTGATGGGAATTGACCGGGTAGAGCATTTTCTGGGAGGCGAACTGATAGCGGACAGTAGTAATGCATATAACAGTCTGGCCTACCTTGATTCCGAAGATCCGCTTCTCGATAAGATCATTGACCTCTATGTGAAACACGGAGTTTATTTTGATGCAACCATAGGTACTTATGGAGGGATCGGTCAGTTTAAAGGCCCTGAATTTGACGACTGGATCAAAGACCGGCAATTTCTTACCCCTTTTACCCGCAGTAAAACGACTCAACCGGTACGGTCAGGATATATGTTTGATATCAGTCAGGGCATTTACCCGGTAAAAAGAAGAATAGCTAAACGTTATTTCGATGCTGGCGGACTGATAACCCTGGGTACCGATCGGCCCTTCAGTCCATCCACCTACCAGGGCGAGGGACTTCTGGGAGGTTTCTTCATACACCGTGAGATGGAGATCCTGGTGAACAGCGGGATTCCGGAAGCAGAGGTTTTAAAGATTGCTACGATCCATGGGGCACGTGCTATGGGACTCAGTGACCGCCTTGGTTCCATTGAGATTTCCAAATGGGCCGATATGATCGTGATCAAGGGAGATCCCCTAGAGAATATCCGGAACACCCGAACGGTTCATACTGTCATCAAAGGAGGAGTTTTATTCGATACCAAAGCACTTATGCAAATGAGCCAAGGAAAGCTTGGGCCGCAAAGTGAAGAATCCTGGTTTGGCGACAGACAATAGACTAATAACGAAACTGCAGCATATCATGCGATTCTATTCACTTATTTTGATCATTTTTGTTTTCTCACAATGTGTAACTGCCCAACATAATGGGCCCGAAAAAATAGCGGACGGTTTCATTTTCACAGAGGGTCCCCTTTGGTTTGAGGGAGCACTCATATTCAGCGATATCCCGGCTAATACCATTTATCGGGTAATTCCAGGGGAAGATCCTGAAGTTTTCATCCGCCCCTCTGCTAATTCAAACGGACTCGCAGTTGATGTCAGTGGCCATTTGCTTATTGCGCAGCACGGAGCACGCCAAATGGTCCGCATGGAGGATAATGATACCTATACCACCCTTGCGGCTACGTATAACAAAAAAAAATTAAACAGTCCGAATGATATTGCTGTGCATCCGGATGGTTCCATTTATTTTACCGACCCGCCTTATGGGATAAGTCCCGAAGAAGAGGAACTTGATTTTACCGGGGTATACAGGATAGCTCCTGACGGCTCACTTCACCTGCTGGAAAAGGGACTTTATAATCCCAATGGCATTGCTTTTTCTCCCGGTCACGATAAGCTTTACATCAGTACCTCCGACCAACGCGAAGTTTATATTTATGAGGTGAACAGCCATCAGCTTCAAAACAAAAGGCTCTTTGCATCCCAGACTGAATATGAGGGCGCATCGGACGGTATGGTAACTGATGATGATGGAAACTTGTATCTGGCCGGCCCGGAAGGAGTCTGGATCTATTCACCGGAAGGTGATCTCAAGGAGATCATAAACGTACCCGGTCAGACTAGCAACGTAGCCTGGGGAGCCAAAAAGGGTAAAACACTCTATGTAACCTCTAGCGATGCAGTATACCTGATTGAGTTTAATTAGCTCCCGGACTTCAGGCTCTGAGCTTTGAGCACACGATCTTCAAAAAAAAGTGAACCTTTTGCTTTTTTGACCGACAATTGATGTGAAATGAAGTCTGAACATAAGCATAGCACTAACGACATCCTGGCACGCAAATATCAGCAGGGCCAGAAAGAAGCATTGCCATGGCTTATTAAAAGATTTCATTCAAGCCTGACCCGCATCATCCTTTACTACACGAAAGACCATGATCCGGTTAAGGATATTGCCCAAGAATGCTGGGTAGATATTATTCATGGGCTTGAAAATGGGAGTATGAGAACTACTTTTGATCCATGGGCCTTGGCCATTGCACGAAATAAGGCTATTGACTGGGTGCGAGTTCAAAGGCGTGAAAGAATTCGGCGTAACGAACTCATAAATGAACATCGGAGTAAACAGAGTATCAAGGAAACCGATACGGATAGCCGGAATGACAAGATCCTCAAATTAAGGAACAGCATCGCTCAACTTCCAAATACCCAAAGGATAATACTGAGTCTTTTTTATCTCGAAAATCACACCATCCGGGAGATCAGTCAGATCCTGACTATATCAGAAGGCACCGTTAAATCAAGACTTTATAATGCCCGGGAAAATCTGAAAAACCAAATGAACCGATAATTACAGGTGACTATAATGAAAAAACAAACAGATGATATTGATACTCTAATAACTGAATCTCTGAATAAAGAAGAAGCTGAATTCTACAAGAACCTGGGTGAAGAGGGACTTTTTGCACAATGGGGCGGTCTTTACAAGGGTAAACTTGGAAAATGGGCTGTTCTTACCACCATAATTCAGCTTATTGTTACTGTTAACACGGTTTGGTTCAGTTATCTTTATTTCACAGCCAACGATCCTTTGCTAATGGCCCGTTATGGAGGCATCGCCCTGATCTTTCTGATCTTGAACACAGCGGTAAAATTATGGCACTGGATGCAGATGGATAAGAATGCCTTGTTGCGCGAGATCAAGAGGCTGGAATTTCAGGTATCAGTTTTATCAGAAAAAGCACCCTCTGATCGTTGAGATTCCGGCTCCGGTTATCCGGTACTTAGTAAAAACACTTTTTTACAGCCCCTCACTATTTGAAATAGCGTAATCAGTTGCTTTGATATATATTGACCGGTCACTTTTAATTATTTCAAATTATTCAGAATGAAGCTACACTTACGAAAATCCATTTTTCGTCTGCTTGCCCTTCTGCCTCTGTTATGCATTTCTCTGGGTCTGAGTGCCCAGAGTGACCCTTCCGGGGAGTCCCCAGCAACCAGAACCTATGCGATCACAAATGCTACGATCGTTCAGGCTGCAGGCGACACCCTGATGAATGCAACCATCGTTTTCAAGAACGGACTGATCCGTTCTCTGGGAACTGATGTCAGCATCCCCGGTGATGCAGAGGTTATAGACGGCACAGACATGTTTGTTTATCCGGGATTCATTGACGGAATGTCTTATACCGGTGCAGTAAGACCGGATAGTCCGGAAAGACCGGATGATCTGTTTACTCCGGATCCACCAAACGATTACGCTGGCATTACACCAGAAGAACAGGTTACCAGCCAGCTCTCACTGGAGGAGAACAGTATTGAAGACCTGAGAGAGATCGGTTTTACGGTATCTCACACTGTGCCTTACGGAAGAATGCTTCCGGGTTCAGGAGCTCTCCTTCTGCTAAATCATGCTGAACACCCGGATGAGATGCTCATTCAGGACAATGTGTCGATGTACACTCAGTTCGTAGGTGCTCCGGGTGCATATCCGGGTAATACGCTGGGTATCATGGCGAAATTCAGAGACTTGTACCGTAATGCAACATACTCCAGGCAGCATGCGGAAATGTATGCATCGAATCCGGCTGGAATGGAACGTCCCACCCGCGACCGTGTGATGGAAGCATTCTATCCAGTAGTCAGCAACGAAAAGCCGATCTTCTACAATGCCAGCTCCTCTCTGGAAGCACGCCGCGCTATCCGTCTTAAAAATGACCTGGGCTTTACTCTTGTACTGGGTAACCTGGAAGAAGGCTGGGGAATGATCGATGAACTCAAAAGCAGTGACATTAAGGTATTCATGAGTCTGGAACTGCCAGATGAGCCAGAAAATGCAGACGAAGATGAAGAAGTCACCGAAGAAGTCAGGGAACTCGAAGAGCGTCGCATGGAATTTTATACCAAGCATGTTTCTCAGTTCGGAGAGATGGAAAAAGCGGGCATTAAATTCGGATTTTCCTCTATTGATGCCAATTCACGTGACATCCATGATAATCTCAGAACCATGATCGCTAACGGACTCAGCGAAACCGCCGCACTGAATGCACTTACAAGAGATGCTGCTGAACTTCTGGGTATAAGCGAAATTACAGGAAGTCTTTCTGAAGGAATGATCGCCAATGCAGTGGTTGCAAACGGACCGATCTTTGACGAAGACACCCAGATCCGAATGGTATTCGCTGATGGTGATAAATTTGATTACGAGATCCGGGAACGTCGTTCCGGTGGTAACGGAAATGGTGATGCAACTGCGACCTCCGGTATCGAAGGAACATGGAGATATACCATTGAGTCACCACAGGGTGAACAAGGCGGCACTATGGTCATCGAAAAGGACGGAGATGATTATACCGGTACCCTCACCAGCGATGACGGTGCTCCTGACCAGGAAATGGAGAATCTGACTTTCGTAAATAACTCTCTGAGTTTTGACTTCTCTTTTGACGGAGGCGGACAGACGATCACAATTGTAGTGGTTGGAACCGTGACCGGAACAGAATATGATGCTGAAGCTTCCATTTCAGCATTTAATGTTTCTTTTCCTCTCACCGCCTACAAAGAAGATCCACAATAAGATGAAAGGATATATGAATATGAAAAAATTTAACCTATTAATCGTACTGATGCTTTCAGCGGTTACTATGCTGCAGGCTCAGGTTCCAAAAGGTGATGTGCTGATCAAGAACGGTACCGTTCTGACGGTCACTAATGGGACCTTGGAAAATACCGATATACTGGTCCGGGACGGAAAGATCGACCGGATCGGAAAAAACCTTCGAACTCCAAACGGAGTGGAAGAGATCGACGCTACCGGGCTATTTGTGATGCCGGGCATCATTGATGCTCACTCTCATATAGCCGGATCAGCCATCAATGAGGGAACCAGTCAGGTAACCTCAGAAGTAAGCATGGAAGATGTAGTCGATCCTTTCGACATTTCAATCTACCGTGCCCTGGCCGGAGGCGTTACTTCTATTCATTTGATGCATGGTTCTGCCAATGTGATCGGCGGACAGAATGAGACCCTCAAACTACGCTATGGATTTACCAATCCGGATGACCTTCGTTTTGAAGGTGCTCCCAGAACCATCAAATTTGCACTGGGTGAGAACCCGACGCGTGGCGGTCGCCGAAGAGGTATTCAGCCCCAAAGTCGTATGGGTGTGGAAGCAATGCTCAGAAATTCCTTTAATGAGGCACTGGAGTACCAAAAGAAATGGGAAGCCTACCGGGCGGATAACAGCCGCCGTAAAGTAGCCCCCGAGTACAGCCTGAGAATGGAGACCCTGGTCGATATTCTGGAAGGTGAAGTACTGGTTCATTGCCACTCTTATCGTGCCGATGAGATCTATATGCTGATGAAAGTATTCCAGGATTTCGGAATTGAAAAACTGACTTTCCAGCATGCTAACGAGGCCTATAAAGTTGCTCCGGAACTGGCAGCCTTCGGAGCGGGTGCTTCCGTATTTTCTGACTGGTGGGCCTATAAGCTGGAAGTGTATTATTCCACCGCATATAATGCAGCCATTCTGACCAATAATGGGGTTACTACTTCGATTAACTCTGATTCCGGAGAACTGATCCGCCACCTCTTCCATGAGGCAGCTAAAACCCAGAAATATGGTGACCTGACTGATGATGAAGCACTTGCACTGATCACGCTTAATCCGGCTAAACAGCTGGGTATAGACAACCGTGTGGGTTCTATTGAAGAAGGAAAAGATGCTGATATCGCGATCTTTGATAGTCATCCGCTGGATATCTACGCAATTCCGCTGATGACCTTTGTAGATGGTGTCAAATACTTTGATAAAGCCACAGATGAAAAAGATCAAAGACTGTATATAGATCCTGAATCATCTATTGAAGTGGTTCAGATCTTTGACCGTGAAACCCAACACAGATGTATGGAAGGCGCCGACCTGGTTGACTTCTTTGAGCTCTTTAACAACTAAAAGGAAGAACATGAAAAATCTATTATCATTACTGATCGTATTCACGCTCATTCCTTTAGCCGGACTTGCACAGGACGGCAGCGTTGAAAAAGCCCGTGGAGGTAAATTTGCGCTTACCAACGCAAAGATCTACACGGTTACCAACGGAGTGATCGAGAATGGTACGATCATCATCAACAATGGGGTCATTGAAGCCGTAGGCGCTAATGTGAATATTCCCAGTGATGCGGAAGTATTCGACTACAATGGCCGTGAGATATATCCCGGCATGATTGATTCAGGAACCCAGCTGGGACTGAATGAGATCGGAAGTATTGACGAGGCGCAGGATTACCGGGAATTCGGAAATGTAACCCCACAGATGCAGGCACTTACTGCGGTAAACCCGAATTCTGTAGCCATTCCGGTAACCAGAGTCAGCGGTGTTACCACTGCCCTGACCCTCCCCAGCGGTGGAGTCCTGCCTGGAACCGCTGCGACCATCAATCTCTTCGGTTATACTCCGGATCAGATGTTTGCCGGCTCCAAAGGGGTGGTCATGAACTTTCCTTCTTCTGCACGAAGAAGACGCCAGACACAGCAGCAGGCAGAAGAAGCACGCAAACGTGCCCTTGAAACCATCAATGAGACCTGGGACAGAGCTGAACTCTATGCCAAAGTGCAGGATTCACCTGACGCCCGCTATTATCCTGAGATGGAAGCACTGGCAGAAGTCGTAAATGGTGAAATGCTCCTCTACATAGAGGTTGATGCTGCGAAAGATATCCTGAGTGCCATTGAGTGGGTTGAGGATCGTGGATACGAGAAAGTGGTATTCATGGGTGTTTCTGAAGGCTGGAGAGTCGCAGAAGAACTGGCTGAATCCGGCATTCCTGTAATTGCAGGACCGGTATTATCCACTCCAACCAGGGGTTCTGATAACTATGATGCAGCATATGCAAATCCGGGTGTTATGCAGAAAGCAGGTGTAAAAGTGGCGCTGCGAAGCAGTGACACCGAGAACTCCCGTAACCTGCCCTACAATGCCGGTTTTGCCGCAGCGTATGGCATGGGACGTGAAGAAGCACTCAAGGCCATTACGATCAATGCTGCGGAGATCATGGGTGTGGGCGACCAGCTTGGTTCCATAGAAGTAGGTAAGAAAGCAAACCTCTTTGTGGCAACCGGGGATCCCTTTCAGACCTCAACCGACATCGTGGATGTATTCATTGACGGATATCTCATCCCTATGACCAGCAGACAGCTAAGGCTCTATGATGAGTTCCTGAACCGTACTCCGGGAGTACAGAAGAACGCAGAAAGAACAGATGGATAACTATTCCCTTCTGATGTCTGTATGATATTAAAGGCGATCCGGACGGGTCGCCTTTTTTTGTTTGTACTCAATGCAATGCTTTATTCTTCTTTAATATCACCATCATTATCTGCTGGCGGTGAGTCTTCCGTTGTTTTAGTGTCAGTATCCACCCGAACTACTTTTACCTCATTCTCAAAATAAGCCTTAATATCAGCGGAGAATAAAGCTTTAAGCTGCCAGGCCATGAAACTGATCAACAAAAGAACGGCGATATAAATAATGCTCATTCCCACCGGAAGGGTCAGGCTATCCAGGTCCACCGTCAGATTTATGGTCGCCTTTCCCAGTATCATGTAGATGAATACAACCAGTAGAAATGAAGCAAACAATGAAGACAATACTATAGCAACCATTCTCACTTTGCTCAGACCCACCCAAAGAAGAACAGAAAATATCAGAAATACGAGACCGGTATAAAACACCGGAGTATTTACCAATATGGAAGAATTGGAAGCAGCGGTGGCTATCAGTGCCACACTCACCAGAAAGTAACTGAAAATGATGATGAGTAAAGATGCCGGAAGTTTCTTCTTCATAATATCCCGATTTAAGTATTCAATTATAATTTAATGTATTGGATTTCATGGTCTTATTCGACCGGTTATTTTCTCTGAACAAAACATTAAATTCCTCTTCTGTGGTTATAACTATCGGGAGAAATCAGGATTCTATGGACATTTTGCACGAAGAAAGCGAGACAAAAGGCAGGTTTTATATTGAAGATGATACAGGTACAGCAGCTGAAATTACCTATTCAAAAGCCGGTTCCGATAAGATCATCATTGATCACACCCAGGTTAACGACAAAAACCGGGGAGAAGGACTCGGTAAAAAACTGGTCGATCATGTTGTTGAATTTGCCCGTAAGCAGCAACTCACCGTTTTACCTTTGTGTCCTTTCGCCCGGTCGGTTATATCCAAAGATCCAGATCTGCAGGATGTATTATGATCACCTGCGGGTACTAATTCTTCCGGCGCTACCGGTCAGCAGCTGGACCTCGTCTCTCAATGTTTGTTCAAAGGATATGATCTTATCTGCAAGTACGACATCGAAATAGTAACCTGAACTTATCAGATCATTGATTTCTATTTGCAAAGAGCGCTGCCGGATCAGTTGAGACCGGTAGAGATCTATGATGCGCGAGTCCGATCTTCTTCGGTAAGAATTATCTGGTCTCCTTTTCGAATACTGACTGGTTCGCCTGCGGTATAATTCAGCACCGGACCTGAATTCACCTGAGAACCTGAGTTCATAACGGTACTTATTTTTAGTCTGACTTACTTCAGCGTTTATTAAGCTTGCGATCTGCCGGAGTGTATGTCTGGCCGAAACCCTCTGCCCTTTCTCCCGCTGACGTAAATAACGATCTGTAAGCTTTTTAAACCTGTTGAGTTCTCTGACTTCCCTCTTAATAGTCTGATCATAGTGATCATTTACACTTAAGATGATAACAGGATTATTTACTGTCGTTTTATCAGCAGCTTTTGCATTCATTCCGACAGATATAATGAGTATCAGGCTGAGTAATATTTGTAAGCGTTTCATGATGCCTCCTGTTTGATTAAAGAAGTCTGCTCGTAATTACGGGCAGTGCATCATCAAAAAAATTCACATCTTCATGTGAAGTCACGAAAACGACATTTCGTGCCGTTTAGCTTACTTGATCGAGATCTGATGCTCTATATTCTCAGCCTTTACGGCAAAACTCGCATCTTTCCACGAGGCCGGACCAAATTTACCCCGGGCATTGTTTGAGAATCCATAAGCCTCTTTGGGTATTCCCAGGAAATTAGTGTCCAGCTTGCCGTTGGTATTTTTATCATGGTAAACAGCGATGGCATAGTCACCAAAGGGCAGGTCATCTACCGTCCAGATCACTTTATTGTCCTTAACCGGCAGAACCACAGCGTGGACAGGATCCTTGGTATAAGTCTCTTCAGAACTAAACATTGCAACGCGGACTTCACCCTCAGCCTTCTTAAATCCTTCTATCTGCAGAGTAAATGAGGATGTATTCAGTAGTTTATTTCTTTCGGGAAAAGAGATCTCCTGTGCAAGGGTATCCGGGGTGATCATGCAGAATAGGGCTGCTGCAAGAATAAGTGATCGCGTCATTATCTATTTATATGATGAATTTCAGATCTTATATAACACTAATGCTGTCAAAAAAATGCCATTAAATATACTTTCATAATTTAGCAAAGTTTCGAACCTATCATAACCTCTTTATCTGCTGAAGCTAATATCACCCCCGATTCTGTCTCAAACCCGGTCACAAGGCATTCTGACATAAACGGACCTATCTGCTTAGGAGGGAAGTTTACTACACCAATGATCAGCTTACCGATTAAATTCTCCGGACTATACTGTTCCGTGATCTGAGCGGAGGACCTCTTGATGCCTATTTCAGGGCCGAAATCGATCTTCAGTTTATAGGCAGGTTTGATAGCTTCGCTGAAGACTTCCGCTTCAATTATACGTCCGATCCTCAGGTCTACCTTTTCAAAATCACTCCAGCTGATATCCATCATCGTTGATCTAAAGGGTTTTACATATCTATAACATAAAAGCCCCGCTTTAATATTCAAAGCGGGGCTTAATACATTATCTGGCTGATATCACTTTATTTGATAAACAACATTTCACGATAGACCGGTAATGGCCAGTAATCGTCCGCTACATACCTTTCAAGGAAGTCTACAGCATCCCGGATCTCAGTCATAACCGGAAGTACCTTTGATTCTACCTTCTTGGCATGATCCAGTACTCCTTTGTAGGAAAGATCTGCCTGAGTTGCAGCCAGATTATCCAGAGCCGATCCGAGCCGGTTCAATCCGTTATTTACTTTTTCCAGCATACTTCTGGATCCCTGGCTGTCGAGACCTGAAGCTTCTGCTCTTTCAACTGCTTTACCAAGTTCCCCGATATATCGTACGGCAGCCGGGTAGATCATGGTTTTTGCGATAGATTCGATCGTATCCACTTCTATAGTACGGGTAGTGATATACTGCTCAGCCCAGATCTCCTGTCGGGATTCGACCTCACGTTTGTTCAGTACCTTGTACTTTTTAAAGAGTGATACATTTTCCTTGGAATTCAGCGTAGGAAGTGCATCCGGTGTAGTTTTCAGATTTAACAATCCTCTTTTACCGGCTTCTTTTTGCCAGTCGTCGGAGTATCCATCACCATTGAAGATGATGTCCTGACATTCTTTAAGACGGGTCTTAAGCACATTGCCTAGGGACTTCTCAATAGACTTGCTCTTCATAGCTTTCTTGAGGTCAGCGGTCATATCCTCAATAGCTTCAGCAACGATCGTGTTCAGAACAACGATCGGGAATGAAGGTGACTGACTTGATCCCAATGCGCGGAATTCAAATTTATTTCCGGTAAATGCAAAAGGGGAAGTTCGGTTACGGTCTCCCGCATGTTTTGGCAGATTTGGAAGAACGGGTGTTCCCAGTCCTAACAGTCCCCCTTGTTTTGAACTCTTTGCTCCCCCGGCTATTAGCTGTTCGATCACATCATTCAGCTGATCACCGATGAATGCTGATATGATCGCAGGAGGCGCTTCATTTGCACCTAATCGATGGTCATTTCCGGCATGAGCCACAGATACGCGGAGCAGATCCTGATGACGATATACTGCAAGCAGTACCGAGGTCAGGAAGAACAGGAACTGCATATTGTCGTGCGGGTTATCACCCGGCTCAAGAAGGTTGTCTCCTTCCGCAGTACTCAGCGACCAGTTCAGATGCTTTCCGCTTCCATTCATTCCGTCAAATGGCTTTTCATGCATCAGGCACTCAAGTCCGTATTTTCTGGCAACTCTCTCAAGAATCATCATGGTCAGCTGCTGATGATCTGCCGCCACATTGGATAATTCAAAGATCGGAGCGATCTCATATTGAGATGGAGCCACTTCATTGTGACGGGTCTTTACAGGAATACCCAGCTTGTACAGTTCTTTTTCTGCATCCAGCATGAATGAGAGAACACGTTCCGGTATAGATCCGAAATAATGATCATCCAGTTCCTGTCCGCGCGGAGGTTTTGCACCAACCAGCGTACGACCTGAAGTAAGCAGATCCGGACGGCGGTAGAAAAACTCCTGATCGATCAGAAAATACTCCTGCTCACAACCTACCGTAGAAGAAACTCTCTTACTCTGAACATTAAACAGCTGCAGTGCATCCATAGCCGCCTTGTTCAGTGCCTCAACGGAACGAAGCAGCGGAGTCTTATGATCCAGAGCTTCACCCTTCCAGGATGCAAATGCAGTAGGAATTGAAAGATAAGTTCCGTTCTGATTTTCAACCAGAAAAGCCGGGGAAGTAGGATCCCAGGCGGTATATCCCCTGGCTTCAAAAGTAGCTCTCAGTCCTCCACTAGGGAAACTGGAAGCATCCGGCTCACCCTGGATAAGGTCTTTACCGGAAAAAGAAGCCATAGCTCCACCACCCTGATTAGGAGTAATGAAACTATCATGCTTTTCAGCAGTAGATCCGGTCAGAGGCTGAAACCAGTGAGTAAAGTGCGTCGCACCTTTTTCAGTAGCCCAGTCTTTCATAGCCAGTGCAACTGCATCAGCTACGTTAATATTAAGTTCTTCGCCTTCATCGATCGTTTTTTTCAGATCTTTCCAGGCTGATTTCGGAAGCCTCTCCTTAAGCTTATCAAGAGTGAGCGTGTTATCCCCGAAGATCTTAGGGATATCCATTGCGCTGGTATCAGCGCTGCCCGGCTTCCAGTTTTGAGCGGCTGCCAGGTTATCGTATCTCTGAGTTACCTTTGACATGAGTGAGTGTAAATGATTTGATTAGAAATTAGACAGGGCAAATATAAGGCGTATTTAAGAAATGACTCAATATTTTTTAGGAGTTTTTTTTCCACAATTAATTTTAACAGGTGAAATAAATTTGATATTTAAATATTTAAGTTTATATGTGGATATATGCTCTCAAACCTAAGATTATTTACCTATAATGGATGAAGCTTCATTTTTTAAGCCCTCATAATATGTCTTATCTTTGTGTTCACACTTTTCCACATTCATTTAAATTATTACAATAGCCATTGAGCGATTCTAAGATCAAGATCTGGGTAGAAGCCTCGCGTCCGAAGACATTAGCTGCTGCTTTCGTGCCCGTATTCGTCGGAGCCAGCCTGGCGTATTCCGATACCATGTTCCGCTGGGATACTACCATTGTTGCACTCATCTGTGCATTTCTCATTCAGATCGGTACTAATTTCGCAAACGATTACTTCGACTATATCAAAGGATCTGATACGGATGAAAGAATCGGATTTCGACGTGCAACTGCTGCCGGATTGGTTGCCCCAAAAACCATGCTCAATGCCACCATATTAAGTATGGGACTGGCCTTCCTGCTGGGACTGTATCTCGTCTATATTGGGGGTTACACCATTCTTATCATTGGATTGCTGTCTCTATTATTTGGAATATTATATACCGGAGGCCCCTACCCTCTGGGTTACAACGGTCTCGGAGATGTATTTGTCTTTCTATTTTTTGGACTGGTAGCTGTCATGACCACCTATTATGTAAATGCGCTAGAGTGGTCAGTAGAATCATTCTGGGCATCGCTTGCAGTGGGAGCACTTTGTACGAATATACTGGTCATCAATAACCTGCGTGACGTTGAGCAGGATAAAAAGTCCGGCAAAAAAACGCTGGGAGTCTTACTTGGAGATCGGGCTCTTAAATGGGAATATACTTTGATGATCCTGCTGGCTTATGCGATCACCCCTCATTTTTATTTTAAACTGGACCATAATCTCTGGATCTTCCTGCCCCTGCTGATTGCCCCCATGGCCATTGATGAAGTTTATAAGATCTGGACCGACGATAATAAACTGGTATTAAATAATACCCTGGAGCGAACTGCGCGGTTCATGGTGCTGTTCGGGATTCTGTTCTCTATTGGAATTCTTCTGAACTGAATGCTGAAATTGTTCAAATATCACCTCCCCTTCCGGTCCCCTTTCAAAGTGTCGGGTAGAACTTATACACACCGGGAGGGTATTATTTTAGAGTATTCGGAAGGTGAGATCGTTGCCTATGGTGAGATCGCCCCGCTTCCCGGATTCTCGGAGGAATCACTGGAACAGGTGATCAGCGTACTCAATATTCAAAGAGAAATACTTACCGGATCTTTCAGAGACGGGTCCATTGCTCAGATCATTACCGTGATGGATCAGATCCATGGCTTCCCCTCTTTATCTTTCGGACTGGATATGTTATGGCATGATCTTCAGTCAAAGCGTAAAGGTATCCGTATAGCTGAGTTGATCAGTAGTCACAAACCGGGTGAAGTTAAAGTTAATTTCACAGCCGGCCTCGAAGAAAAAGACCGCATCCTGAAAAAAACGTCTGAGAAAGTCGGAAAAGGATATCAGACCATTAAGTTGAAGGCTGATACTGACAAAGAAAGACTGATCGATATCATAACTGCTCTCAGAGAAAATTTTAAAGGAATTAAGATCAGGCTGGATGCCAATGAATGCTGGAGCAAAGAACAGGCCGTCAAGATCCTGAAAGAGCTGGCAGAATATGATATTGAATATTGTGAACAACCGGTTGCTTCAGGTGATCCCGAAATCCTTCATTCGGTTGCGGATTCTGTCCCGGTTCCCATTGCGGCAGACGAATCACTTCGGAACTTTTCGGATGCTAAAGCACTATCAGATAAGCAAAGTGTACAATACTTTATAATTAAACCGATGCTATTCGGGAAGATCCACGATATTATCGTAACAAAACAGATGGCCGATGCTCATAATATTAAGGTTGTGTTTACTACCGCACTTGAAAGCATTGTGGGCAGAACCATGATCGCTGAGCTTGCTTCTGTCTTGGGTAATAAGAATATTGCTCATGGCCTGGATACCGGCTCTGTCTTCAGTTCAGATCTTTCAACTCTGACTGAGATCCAAAAAGGCTGTTACCATTTTCCGGGAAAACCAGGAATACCCTTTACCCCTGATGCATCACTGCTGGATGAAATATAGACGTGCTTAAAACCAGACTACATAGTTTTGAATTTAATAAGACGGATCCTCAAACCGTCTTCATGGCATCCCAACAGGGAATGTATACCTATCGCGATCTGGATCGGTATACGGCTTATTTTAAGAGTAAAATCGAGGAAAAAGAGGCTTCACTGAAGGGACCAGTTGCCTTTCTGTCTGAGTCCTCTGATGCACTTATCTTTTCGATCGCTGCCTGCTGGAAATTAGGGATACCGTTCATACCCCTCAGTCCAAAGCTGGATGATGATGAACTCAATGATTACCTCGAAGAATTAGACCCGGTTCTCACTTTTTGTGATGCTAACAATCGACGACGTGTTGGAGAAGAGGACGGAGTACAGATCGACGAAAACTTTTTTCTTTCTGCCTTTACCTTCGATGTTCGCAATATAGATCTTTCAGAATTTGAAGAACTGGACGAAGAAAAGACATTCGGATATTTCTTTACCTCTGGTACCACGGGCAAACCAAAGATCGTGAGTCTGAAACGCAGGCAGATGATGGTTGCTGCAGAGGCATCCGCAAGAAATTTCCGGCCGGAACCCAATCATTTCTGGTTATTATGCCTTCCTCTGAATCATGTTGGCGGAATATCGATCATTCTCAGATCGCTGATCTATGGTTCAGCGATTTACCGGCTATCTGATTTTAAAGAAGAGATGATCAAAGAATTCGTAGGTGAAAATCCCAGGTTTCAGGCCGCATCTTTTGTACCAACTATGCTTAAAAGACTGCTTGATGATCCCCTCTTTAAAACACACCGGGAATTTCAGGGTGTATTACTGGGAGGCGGTCCCGTTTCTGAGACTTTGCTGCGTAAATCAGTGGAACGTGGAATTCCGATCGTCTCAAGTTATGGTATGACTGAAACCTGTGCACAAATCATCGCCAATCCTTTACTTGCTCCATCAGGGATGTACACTCCTTTTAAAAGTGTGGGTAAACCATTTCCACCCAACGAACTGCAGATCCGTGATGAAGACGGCTTTGAACTGGGAAAGAATCAATCCGGTGAGATCTGGCTCAGGGGACCGCAGGTCATTGATTCCTATTTTCGCGAAAAAGATAATACCGGACGATTTGATAATGAAGGATGGTTCAAAACCGGTGACTATGGTCATTTGAATGGCTTCGGACAACTCTTTATTGAAAGCAGAAGAACCGATCTTATCGTAACCGGTGGAGAGAATGTAAATCCGGTTGAAGTGGAAGAAGCACTCGAAAAACTACCTGAGATCCGGGAAGCTGCCGTAATCGGACTGCCGGATGAAGAATGGGGCCAAAAGGTTACGGCAATCGTGACTCTGACCAATGGCACTACCCCCGATTTGAATACCGTCCGTGATCAGTTGAAAAATAAGCTGATGGATTTCAAAGTACCGAAGATGCTGAAAGTAGTCTCTGAATTACCAAAGACAGCTACCGGTAAAGTACGAAAAGCAGATCTGGCCGAACTGTTCAAGTAACTGGATCTTTGAGTCCTGAAGCTGCAGATGGTCATCAAATGGATTGGATAAAGTACTAAATACCATAATAGATGTACCAGATCCCGACCGGAATGCACATCAGCCTCACCACTTCAAAAAAAGTCAGCCACTTACTGTGGGATTCGAACAGCAGCCCGAACATTACGCTGGAATATATGATCCACGCGGCGAAGCATCCTTTCTCCGGCATGCTGAAATCGGAAAAATTAAACAGAAAGAAGGCTGTGACCACCATCGCAAAGATAAACTGAATGAATATGTATACTTTAGCCCAGAGAAAGGATACATCTGCATTATACTTCTCAAAAGAGACCGTTACGGTTCCCGGTTTCTGTTCACCTCCCAGATAATCCGGAAGCCATCCAGGGTGTTTAAAAAGCATATTTTTGGTGTCTTCCCAAGAACGGGATTGTCGTGTGTATTTAAAAAGGTCTATATAGTGTGCGAAATTTGCATAGACCGGATTCCAGCTGTTCAGTGATTTCGTAATACCGTAGGTGGGCCTTTCCTGCTCCTCCTGAAAGGTGCCGAAAATCTTATCCCAGATGATAAAAACGCCTGCATAGTTTTTATCGATGTACTTTGGATCTCTCCCATGATGAACACGGTGATGAGAAGGAGTATTCAGTATCTTTTCCAGCCAGCCGATCTTGTCTATGTGTTCGGTATGTATCCAGAACTGGTAGAGCAGATTGAATCCGGCAACTAAGACAAATTGTACCGGCTGGAAGCCTAGCACTGCCAATGGAAGATAAAAAGGCATACTCCAGATAAAGGCCGTTGAACTTTGACGCAGTGCAACAGAAAGGTTGAAATCTTCACTCTGATGATGAACTACGTGTCCGCCCCAGAATAAACTGATCTGATGCGCCATGCGGTGTGACCAGTAAAAGCAGAGGTCGTACAGAATAAATAATGCAATAAAAGAGATCCAGTTCTGTGGCAGCTCAACAATGGCTATATATTCGAACAGAAAAGTATAGATCCCAACCGTCACTACTTTAGTAAAGATACCGGTGACCTGATTGAGCGCTCCCAGGTTCAGGTTCGTTATCGCATCGTTCAGACGATAGGTCTTCTTTTTCGTGATGAATTCATACACCATCTCCAGGCTCATAAGTCCGAAGAAGATCGGGATAGCAATAATAACCGGATTCAGATCCATACCTGGAATTTGTTCATTTCTTGATGAATCTATTGAAGACCATACTCCAATTCAAGGCTCTACCTGAGGCTTGAAGAAATTCAACCATTATAAATTCAATCCTGAAATGGGTGGGCGAATCTACGTAATGCTTAATAATCTCAAGATTCAAGTCCCAGGACTCAGGACTATAACAGTCCCACCCTCTTAAAGATCCGGTCTACATTTCTCATATGATGTTCCAGATCAAAAGCATCATCGATCTCATCCTGAGTCAGGTTTTCCCGGATCACCTTATCACTTTCTACCAGTGGTTTGAAGAGTGTTTGCTCCTCCCATGACTTCATGGCAAGCGGCTGAACGGTATCATACGCCTCTTCACGTGGCATACCTTTATCGATCAGCTTATGCAAAAGGCGTTGTGAGAACACGAGTCCTTGTGTCTGCCAGATATTGGATTCCATACGGTCTTCGAATACAACCAGTCTTTCAAGCACATTAGAGAAACGATTCAGCATATAATCGAGTAGAATGGTAGCATCCGGAAGTATGATCCTTTCAGCGGATGAATGGGAGATATCCCGCTCATGCCATAGTGGAATATTTTCAAAAGAAGTAACCATATACCCTCTGAGCACCCTGGCACATCCGGATATATTTTCTGAACTGATCGGATTGCGTTTGTGCGGCATGGATGACGATCCTTTTTGCCCTTTGGCAAAAGCCTCTTCTGCTTCCCTCACCTCCGATCGCTGTAAATGACGAACCTCAACAGCCATCTTCTCCATGCTGCTTCCGATCAACGCTATGGCCGACATATAGGCTGCGTGGCGATCGCGCTGAAGGGTTTGAGTGGAAATAGGCGCCGGTGTCAAACCCAGCTTCTCACAGGTATATTCTTCCACTTCAGGCGGAATATTTGCAAAGGTGCCTACTGAACCGGACAGTTTACCGAATTCCACGTCTGCGGCTGCCTTTTTAAACCGCTCGAGGTTCCTTTTCATCTCGGCATACCACAAAGCACATTTAAGTCCGAAAGTAGTAGGTTCTGCATGGATCCCATGGGTTCTCCCCATCATAATTGTGTGCTTATGCTCTTTCGCCTTGACAGCCAGAACCTCAATGATCCTTTCGAGGTCATCCAGTATGATCTTATTCGCTTTCTTAAGCCGAACACCCCAGGCAGTATCCACTACGTCCGTTGAGGTAAGGCCGTAATGGATCCACTTTTTTTCCTCGCCGAGGTTTTCGGAAACCGTACGGGTAAAGGCGACTACATCATGCCGCGTCTTAGCTTCGATCTCTTTAATACGGGGAACGTCAAAACGGGCTTTTTCATATAATACATCCACATCTTCCATGGGAATCTTACCCAGTTTGGCCCATGCCCAGCAGGCTGCGAGCTCTACATCCAGCCATGCCTGAAATTGCTGCTCTTCCGACCAGAGATCGGCCATTTCTTTACGTGAGTATCTTGAGATCATGTTATGCTAAAACCTAAATTTATATGTGTTATTATTAATTCTGAACCGGAACTTTGATCATAGAACCTGCTTCGATCCGGTCTGTTAGATTAACCTGATTGATGATCGCAATATCCTGTGGATCAATATCCATGGGTAATATATCCGGCAACAGATTCTCAAAGGTATCTGCATTCTGAACAGTTACGATCTCCAGCCTGACGGGTTCTATGTTCAAAATATTTTGGTCTGTCAGCTGGTCAAAACCAGTAAATATTGCATTAAATTCGTTCAGATATTCATCGTACTGTGATATTTCAGTGTAACTGAGGAAGCGATACAGGTTACCTCCGAATCTGAGTGCGGAGATCTTAACCCTTAAAGTAGCGCCTCCTTCCTGGCTTACATCGGCAGTAGCGGAGTAAGCATCCAGTCCGTTTACATTAACCGCGCCCTGATCTACGATCTCGATCCCTTCCTGACCGGTGATCTGGTTAACAGATGCCTGTGGGTCGGCACTTTCTGAATCGAGTCTCATTTGTACGATAGCATCCCTTGCTTCATTTACCAGGATCACTGCACTCCGCTGGTTGATCACTTCAAATTCTCCAGGGACCGGAAACTGAAACTCGAGTTCCGGATGATAGAAATAGCCGTTCTCTGCAAAACCTTCACGGGGATTATCACCGTACATTAATCCCTGCAGCAGTTCATGATATTCCTTCTGATTAACAATAGTCTGATCATATCCTCTGTCTGACCATTGTGCTGCCAGTCTTGGGATTGTCTGTTCTCTTTCTCCGGGATCCGGGTGAGTAGAGAGGTGCGAGGGGATATTCACTCCTGCTTTTTCGGAAATACGTTTGAGTGAGGTAAAGAACTTCGCTCCCTCTGCTGCTTCGTAATGCTTCATTGCAGCATATTCAACTCCGAGCCGGTCCGATTCCCTTTCGTCGTCTCTGCCATATCGCAGAAAAAGCAGCTGAGCAGTCTGACTGCTGAGTTGCAGAATATTGCCACCATCCAGCCCAAAAGACTGCCCTAGAATTGCTCCTCCGATCACTGCGATCTGACCAAACTGCTGTTCTGCAGCACGCTGAGATGCGTGTCTGGCGGCAACGTGACCGATCTCATGTCCCAATACTACTGCCAGTTGTGCTTCATTTTCCAGATGAGCCATCAATCCTCTGGTCACATATACGAATCCACCCGGCAAAGCGAATGCGTTGACCACCGGAGAATCGAGTAACCGGAAAGTGAATTCGGTGTTCTTAAACTGTGAGTCGGTATCATCTCTTCTCATGTGGCTAACCTGCAGCAGATCCTGCCCCAGATCGCTAACATAGCTCCCTAGCTCTTCATCTTCATATAGTCCATACTGGGCAATGATCTCCGAGTCTGCCTGCTTGCCGATCTCGATCTCTTTTTCCCATGAGTAACCGTAGATCCTCTTATTTCCGGTCACCGGGCTCTGCTGAATCGTTACACAGGATGCAATAGACACACTGACGACTAATGCGGCTGTGAGTGTTCTGAACAATTGTTTGATCATAATACTTAGTATTTAGGATGAATTTGTTAGATCACATTTACTTCCGGCTGAAGCTGTATACTGAATTTTTGTTGAACTGATGATTGTATCCGAAGGGCCAGATCCCAGATCTCATCACCGGTTGCATTCCCATAATTAACCAGAACCAGAGCCTGCTTTTTATGAACACCTGCGTCACCGAATCTTTTACCCTTCCAGCCGGCTTTTTCTATAAGCCAGGCGGCAGGGACTTTGATCCCAGTATCAGTGTTATAAGAGGGAATATCGGGATACTGTTCCTTAAGAACTCCGAATTCTTTTTCACTTATGACCGGGTTCTTGAAAAATGATCCTGTATTACCGATCTCGGTGGGGTCCGGAAGTTTTGAACTCCGAATTTGAATAACCGCTTCGGAAATATCTTTTATGTCAGGATCCGAAATTCCATAATTCTCCAGGTGATCTTTTAAAGCTTTGTATGACAGATTGATTTCTGGATCTTTATCCAGTCTTAAAGTGACCGATACTATGAAATACCGGCCCTTTTCTTCTCTTTTAAAAAGGCTGTCCCTATACCCGAAATTACATTCATCTTTAGAAAAGGTGCGCAATTTTCCGGTTGAGATTTCCAGTGCTTCCAGCTCAACAAAGACCTCTTCAAGTTCAACTCCATAGGCACCTATATTCTGAATAGGAGCTGCTCCCACAGATCCGGGGATCAATGACAGGTTTTCAATGCCACCCCAGCCACGAGCTACCGCCCACCGAACTGATTGGTGCCAGTTCTCTCCACCACCCAGTTTTAGATGAACATGCCGGTCATCTTCATGAACCACATCTTTACCGGTGATCTGATTATTCAGGATCAGTCCATCATAATCACTTTTAAAAAGAATATTAGAGCCACCACCCAGGATCAGTATTTCCATGTTTGAGCCATATTCGGAAAGTATAAACTTCAGCTCCTCAATGGAACGAACTGCTGCGAAATAACGGCATCTTGCAGCGAGTCCCATGGTATTATGTTTTCTCAGATCGTAATTCTCCAAGACCATGGGATCCGGTGACATCATATCAGGACTGAGGAGGTTTAGAAGTGCTTTGTTTATCCGGTTCTACTTTAACCCGGACTTTCTTGATCCTGTTATTCTTAACCGAATGGACCGTCAGTTCAAGACCTTTATATTGAATTCTTTCTCCTACATTCGGTAGGCTTTCAGTAAGATGGTAAATGAGTCCGCCCAGCGTCTCATATTCATCGTCATCCGAAGTCACCTCCCATTCCAGGATCTCTTCCATATCGTCCAGGTCTACCTGTGCATCAAAAATATAGATCCCGCTCTTAAACTGGGTATATAGTTTATCGTCTTCACCGGTATCATCCGTTATATCTCCTACGATCTCTTCCAGGATATCATCCATGGTTACAATACCCTCTGTACCTCCGTATTCATCAACTACCACAGCTATATGGGTCTTTTCCTGCTGAAAATCTCTGAGCAGGTCATCGAGCTTTTTGGTTGCCGGAATAAATAATGCTTTCCGCGCTATGGTCTTCCAGTTCAGTGCATAATCTTTTTCCTCACTATTCAGATAAGCGAGTACGTCTTTCGCATAAAGCACGCCGATGATATTATCCAGATCATTCTCGAACAGCGGCATTCGGGAGAGGTTCTTATCTCTTATGATCTCCAGGACTTCAGACAGCGTAGCTTCCACCGATATAGCAATCATACTCACTCTGGAAGTCATGATCTCACGTACGGTTATATTGCCGAATTCAATTACATTTTCAATGATCTCCCTCTCATCTTCCAGAATAGATCCCTCCTGTTCCGATACTTCAGCCATGGTTCGTATATCATCGCTGGTCATCTTATTGGAAGGTTTAGGCAGATATTTCTCCAGATTGATGGTGCTGTTTGCGATAATGACCGAAAGTGGTTTCAGTAAAATGAATAGTCCGTATATGAATCCGCTCATCTTCCGGGATACATTTAAGGGATCATTGATCGCTATGATCTTTGGAGTGATCTCACTCAGTATCAGTATCATAAAGGTGAGAACGATCACTTCTATGGTAAATACTATGATCTCTGACAACCCGATTATATGGACCAGCTCTCCTGTCAGTACTGCGGCCAGTACCGAAGCCACAATGTTTGCAAAGGTATTTCCAATGAGGATCGTTGCCAGCAGTCTTCTGGGTTTATTCAGCATAGTAATAATGCGATCATCTGCAGTATGAGCTGTCTCATCCTGCTTTAAATGATCCAAACGATTACTCATGGAAAAGAAGGCTACTTCAGATCCGGAAAATACGGCGGAAAATACCAGCCCCAGTAGCATCATCACAAAGAGAACGGACATACTGAATGGGTCCATTGCAGTTGAATCAGCAATAGGCTCTGCGGCAGATTGAATATTTGAAATGAAACTAAAAGAGTCCAGTTTGGTCTGTCAGTTTAAAATTTATGGAATTTAATGAGCTTATACTCTCAACCAAAATAATAATAGCGATGATAAAGAATATCACCGCTATTCAAAATTGCAGATATCTTCTAGAATGGAAGATCGTCATCCATATCATCAAAATCAGTTCCGATCTCAACATTGGATGAAACCTGTGATTTCTGAGAAGGCATATCTCCACCATTCCCGTTGGAAGCTCCTGAACCCTTACTATCAAGCATCGTCATCTGAAGTGCTTTGATCTCTGTGGTATATCTTTTCTGACCGTCCTTGTCTTCCCACTGCCGGGTCTGAATCGGCCCCTCAATATAAACCTGAGAACCTTTGGTAAGGTATTGCTGGCAGATCTCTGCTAACCGGCCCCATGCTACAACACGATGCCATTCAGTCTTTTCCTGTAATTCTCCGTTACTGTCCTTATATCTCTCACTCGTAGCTATACTCAGAGTAGCTACAGCGGTATTCGACTGGGTGTATCTGACCTCAGGATCCTGGCCCAGTCGTCCGATCAACATTGCTTTATTTAGTGAACTCATATTTTTCCTGTCTTTTAAATGTTCGCTACTTATAGACCCATCTGCGAACCTTTCCTTACAAACAAGTTCTATCTAATTTTTTTTGCTAAAAAATCTTGCCTGATAAATGGTGTTCTGCTTTATGACTCAGGTCTTTAGGGAAAATAACCGATTCGCTGTTCAAAATGAAAAATCCGTGCCATATAAGTTTTTTGTAACAGGCGGGAACATTAGAATCTCTTATTTGTAAATGTTAAGTGATCTCAATACAGATAATACCCCTGTTCTATGGAGAGAATGATAGATAATCAAAGAGATACGACTATGTCTATGGCCGGTCTCGAAACTTACACCGGATCCTGGACTAAATCAGAAGCGGCTCATCTTATCCGCCGCACCCATCTGGGAATGAAAATTAATGATCTTAACTATGCACGGAGTCTCGGAAGTGCGGCAAACGCTGTGGATGGTTTAATAAACCGGGCACTGAATACCCCCCTTCCGGATGATCCTCAATGGTTCAGGAACGGAAATTCCGGAGATATACTGGATATGTATGATATTCAGTTCCGCTGGATGGACCTGATGTACAGTGGTGGACTCATAGAACGAATGCTTCTATTCTGGTCTAACCATTTTGCAGTTTCCTATCAGAATATGAATGCACTGCCCGATAAAGCAGGTGGTTCGTATGCCAGTCACATGTATGTATACTGGAAATTACTATTTGATCAGGGCATGGGAAATTTTCAGGAACTGGTGAGAGCGGTCAGCAAGAACTCCGCTATGATCTACTACCTGAATAACTACAATAATACCGCAGGGCAGCCTAATGAGGACTTTGCCCGGGAGTTGATGGAGCTGTTCACTCTCGGAACAGAAGACAAGAATGGCCAGCCCAATTACACTGAGCAGGATGTTGCAGAAGTTGCAAGAGCGGTTACGGGCTGGAGGGTAAATGATAGTCAGCTTCGCGGATTTTTTGATGAGAGCCGGTTTGATAATACCAATAAGACCATATTTGGTGCATCGGCCAATTATGATCTCGATACGGTCATAGACCTGATCTTTACCCAGAAAAGCAACGAAGTTGGATGGTTCATTTCCAAAAAAATGTATGTCTTTTTTGTGAGTGCCGAACCTGATAATGCAGTGATACAGGAATTGGCGGATCACTGTATTCAGGTCAACTTCGATATTACCGAGATGCTCCGAAAGCTTCTGTCTTCGGCACACTTTTACGAGGCACGCTTCCGCGGATCCCGTATCAAGTCTCCGACAGAAGTTTTCATGAGTTATCTCAGAGAACTCGAGATCACTCCTAATGCTGAAGTGAAAGAATATATACGCTTAAGGATGCAGGAGCTGAATGAAGAGCTCCTGAGACCTGAGACTGTCTTCGGATGGGCGGGATACAATCCACCGGACTCGGATGGAACTCCCGGACATTATAACTGGCTGAACACAAACCTTTTACCCTCCAGATGGGATAACCTGAATGATCTGGTCTACGGTTATGATGATGCAGGTTCCATGTATGATCCTATCCGTATCGCTGAAAAAATTTCGGACCCCTCCAATCCCTTTTCAGTAGCAGAAGATATTGCCAGTCACCTGATCGCTGTACCGCTTGACCGCGTTGGGATCAGACAAGTCGAAGAAGATTTTGCAGGTGATCCGAACCTGGTACCTCCGGTAGACGGATTTCCCACTTACAAGATAAATCTGTCAAAAATATTGCTTGGGTCTATCCCCTGGTATGAGTGGACAGCTAATACTGACTCGGATGGTAACCTGTTCTATCAGGAGACATTCGCAGAAAATCTGCGGCAGTACATTTCCTATCTGCAACAACTGCCGGCCTATCAGCTGATCTGATACCAGACCCTTAAACCCCAAAGAGAGCAATCGGTATGTGTAATAACAAAAAACATTTATCTCATTCCCATAATCGTGTGGGTGCCAGCCTGGAAGATGGCAAGGCCCACAATCAGGATCATCAGGAATGGACCAGACGCAGTTTTCTAAGTTCCCTTGGTTTTGGGGCTGTGGCCGGGTCCATGTTACTGGGAGGACTGCCCGTATCAACCTTTGCCCGTTCAAAATTTTTCAATCGCCTCTTGGCCGCTGACAACGATCGTGTACTGATCCTAATCCAGCTTGGCGGTGGAAATGATGGTTTAAATACCATTATCCCGGTTGAAAATGATGTCTATTATCAAAAACGTCCTACGATCGGAATTCCTAAGCAGGACACTATTCTGCTTAGTGATGATATCGGGATGCATCCAGCGATGGCTTCTTTGGAGCCCCGCTGGGGAAACGGGGATATGGCGGTGATACACAATGTGGGCTACGCGGATCATAGCCGGTCTCATGCAAGGGGGACCGATGTTTGGACCTCCGGTTCATCCGCAAACCAGATGCTGGGTACAGGCTGGGGCGGAAGATTCCTCGTAGAGGATAATCCCGATTTTATTGCAAACCCTCCTGAATTTCCCTTAGGAGTACGAATAGGAGGTTCTGCTAACCTGTTTCAAAGTGAATTCGGAAATCTGGGTGTCACCTTCGGAGGTGCCTCGCAATTTACTCAGTTCCTGGAACAGGGCGGTTTCTATGATGAAAATAATGTGCCTCAGAATGAATTCGGTCGGTCATTATCCTTTGCAAGAAAGATCGCGAACTCCTCCTTTAAGTATCTGGAATCTATTCAGACCGCGGCCGATTCGGCTACAAACCTGGCTGCCTATCCTAATTCAGGGCTTGCCCGCTCTCTTTCGGTTGTTGCCCGCCTCATTCGTGGTGGTTTACAGACCAAAGTGTTCCTGGTATCCAAAGGAGGATTTGATACACATAATATGCAGGGAGGCGCCGAAGGCGGACACGCTAACCTGTTGGCCGACATCGCTGATTCTGTGAATGCCTTTTACGCTGATCTTGAAGCCGATAATCAGCAGAATCGTGCATTAACCATGACCTTCTCAGAATTTGGCCGGACGCTGGATGAGAACTCTTCTAATGGTACGGATCATGGTTCTTCAGCGCCTGTAATGGTATTTGGTCCGGTAAACGGAGGACAATACGGAAATCATTCTGATCTGCAGGATCTGGACCGATCCGGAGACCCGGTCTACTCAACTGATTACCGCAGTGTATATAATTCTATTCTCTTGGATTGGTTCGGATTGGATGATGCTTCTGCTCAGGAAGTAATTTCCGGTAACTTCAACAAACTGGAATTTGTAGATGCCCTGGCAACCAACACTGAAAGCAGACCTGAAAGTGTGCCGGATGACTTTAAGCTCAATCAGAATTATCCGAACCCTTTCAACCCTACAACCACGATCTCATTCAGTGTATCCAGGTCCACTCAGGTCAGAATACAGGTATTCGATTCTAAAGGAAGCCTGATCCGGACACTGATGAATCGTTCCGTTACATCAGGAGAGCATTCTTTACAGTTTGATGCAGCAAACCTCCCGAGCGGAGTTTATTTCTACAAAATTGAGACCGGACTTGGTACTGAGACCGGAAAAATGACCTTAATCAAATAATATATCATCATGGTAACCTATAAACGCTTAAAACTAGTCATACTTTTATTTTCGATCATTGGCTTGTTTGTATTTTCCGGATGTGATCTTGTTAACTCTATCACCGGAAAGGAAGACAAGAAAAAGACGACTATTCACCCCATATTGCTTAACGGCCAGTGGGGGTTTATTGAGACCTCTGGTGTGGTGAGCATTAATCCCCGTTTCGATCTGGCACGTGACTTCTCAGATGGGATGGCAGCAGTCAGAACCGGCACCAACTGGGGTTATGTGGATGCTGAAACTGGCAGACTTTCTATCGATCCTCAGTTCAGCATTGCGGGCGATTTTAACGACGGACTGGCAGCGGTTCAGTCTACCGGTCAAAGTTATGGCTACATAAACAAGCAGGGAAATTATGTAGTTGATCCTGCCTTCGATTTTGCCTCAAACTTTTCAGAAGGAAAAGCAGCTGTCCGAACAGACGGACTTTGGGGATACATCAATACCAACGGCAACTTTGTGGTTGAAGCCAGGTACAGTGATGCACGGCCGTTCTCAGAAGGCTATGCCGCAGTAGAAGGTTTTGAAGGCTGGGTTTATATCAATGACAAAGGAAATGAAGTCATCAGCCCCTCCTTTCAGATCTCCTCAGCCGGGGAATTTTCTGAAGGACTTGCAGCTATACAAACTGCAGATGGCTGGGGATATATCAACAAAGAAGGAACCCCGGTGATCACTCCTAAATATGATCTCGCCGGACCCTTTGTGAACGACCGGGCCTGGGTTGAGGATAATGGATATATCGGTTACATCAATAAAGACGATGAATTTGTAGTAGAACCTCAGTTCGAGGAAGCACAGTCGTTCAGTGAAGGATATGCAGCAGTTCGCGTAAGTAGTGACTGGTTTTTTATTGAAAGCAAAAGAGGACTGATCGTGATAAAAGACGGTTATGACGAAGCTCAAAGCTTCATGAATGGTATAGCCCGTGTACGGACCGGCAGTGATGACGATCCCAGCTACGGATATATCAACAGAAAAGGCGAATTCGTATGGTACCCAAGCAAATAAATCAGACAGACATGAGATCTTATATACTTTCTACCCTTGTAATTTTTACCCTGATCCTGTCATCCTGTGATATCGTGAATGATATTACCGGCCAGGATGAATCCAATGAAGTTGAACTATACCCTGTAGAGCTGGATGGTAGATGGGGCTATATCAACCAAAGTGGACAGATTGCCATAGAACCGCAATTCCAGTCGGCCAGACCTTTTTATGATGGTCTTGCAGTGGTACGAGACGGCGGAAGATGGAGATACATCAATTCTAAAGGGGATGTGGTCATCGATCTGAGTCTGAATAATGCGTCCAGTTTCTCAGAGGGAAAAGCTGCGGTTCAGTTTGACGGCAAGTGGGGATACATCAACAAGTCCGGTAATTTTATTGTGAATCCACGGTTCCGTTCTGCCTATGCTTTTTCCAATGACCGGGCTTTTGTACGAAGCATTGACTATTCCGAGTTCTACTACATTAATGAGAACGGAGATAAAGTGGAGGCGATCGATCTTCCTTCCGGAATGGACTTTGTTGAGGAAAATCAGTTCATCGATGGCCGGGCTATGATCCGGGATAATGATCTTTACGGTTATATTGACAAGAACGGGAATCCGGTGATCGATCTGAAGTATGCCGAAGCGCGACCTTTCAGTGACAAGCTGGCGGCTGTACGCATCAGCGACCGCTGGGCTTTCATTAACGGAGATGGGGAAGTGGTTATCTCTCCACAGTTTATCAGCGTGGGCGATTTCGGTGACGGGCTGGCCCCTTTCCGCAGCAACTCCAATTCATTCGGTTACATCAACCGCAAAGGCGAGGTGGTGATCGAAGAACAGTTCGAGCAGGCTGAAAAATTTAATGAAGGCCGTGCCGCTGTTATGATCAATGGTCAGTGGACCTTTATCAATAAGAATGGTGATCAGATCACCAGTCGGTTATTTGATGAAGTTCAACCTTTCTACAATGGCCTTGCCCGTGTAACCGTACTGGTGCCTGTAGAAGACGAATTCGAAGAAGAATATGGCTACATCAACAGAGACGGAAAGTTTGTCTGGTTCCCCACGAACTGATAACTGAGCTTTCTATCATAAAAAGGCTTCGGAACTCCGGAGCCTTTTTTTAATTCAGGGACTTTTTATCAGTTTTACCATACTGTTTTTAGTATCTCCGATCAGCCGGTAAACCTCTCTCAACAACGGAAATTCAGATACCGAAAAATAATAGTTACTGATCTCCAGCTGCATCAGATAGGATATTCGATCACCCAGATCCTGTGTAATCATTATCAATCTTCCTTTTCCTGAAGGCAATCTTAACGTTACAGGATCTGGTAAAGCTGCAATGCTATAACCGGATGGTAATATGATATCCGCATTGAATACTCTGGAGAAGGGGTAATCATATTCAACCGGGTATTTTCTTCCGGCTGCTGAAAAAGAATTACTAATGTCCCGGAATACCATTAAGGGATCAAATAACAAAGTATCATTTCTTGTAGTAACTGGGATGTTCCGGACTAATACGGTATCGGTGGTAAATGAAATCCCTGGGAATGAATTCTGATCTCTACTAATGCTGAGAGTATCACTTTCCATCACGATCTCCTGTCCCCCTTTTTCCGTACTGAACATAGATCTTAACCAGTCGGAGTTTAATGTAATATTCAGCGTCTCATATCCTGTTATCTTACCTGAAATAAATCCCTTGACCGATCCGCCAGACTCCATATTTCCCGTTAGGGATAACCTGATATCCGAAGTTGATAGCGCCTCTACATCTACCCATTCAAGCGTATCCTCTTTGAAATGCAGGCCAAGACCGTTCATATCTTTAAGCGGTGTGAGAGACAGCGGCCTTTTACCTTCGGTAGCGTCCAGATAATAGACCTGGTCATCCATTTCTGCCCGGACGATCAGGTGATTGAACTGTTTCAAAGAAGCATCTGCTTTAAACATATATCCATGATCCCGGGTACTGATTAATACCGGATCCGCCTTAATATCCAGATCACGCAACATACGATTTAGCAGAAGATTCACAGCTGCTGAGGAAGCCGGATTACCATTCAGGGATTCACGAACCCTGAAATCAGTTTTTAGACTATACGTGTTATCCCACATCACGGAGTCTGAAACAAAATCATAGATCGACTGTGCTGCTGATTTACTTGTCTTCGTTTGTCCCGCTAATTCCTGCGACTTCCTGCTGATCACCGGATCCTGCAAAAGCTGACCGGCGAAATAATAGTCTGTCAGCAGACCTTCATAGATTTCCCCCCAGGTTCTACCAAAATCTTCTTCAATTGCATCCGGTATCTGAATTTTTTTCAGGAGAAATTGAATACGGGTTCGGAAATTTTCTCTTGAATAAGCATAGGATGGGTCGCCCAGCGCTGGAATATTTCCTGATCTCCAGGTGTACAGGGTACCTCTTCCGAAATTTGAATAAAATTCTTTATCTGATTGAACCTGTACTTTATTTCCTATGAGCCGGATATCATACCGAAAATATGCATCCTGCAGAAAATTCAGCTCATTATAGAGTACCGGAATATCTCTCTGAATGATCCAATCCGGAGCATTCGCAGGATGCCCGTAAACCAAGGTATAGGAAAATTCAAAAACAGACCCTGGTTTAATACCCTCAATGTCGAAATCAATTTGTTTCAGGCCGTTTCCAATATCTGTCTCATTAATAACACCATCAGTCAGATATACCGATTCTGTTCTCCCTGCCTTATTGACCAGATGCACTGCTGCTTTAATCTCATCCAGATACTGCCCCACCTGTGGATTATAAGTAACTGTAAAGGGATCCATAAGATCATCATTTGCCTCGAAAAGCTTAAATCGAACATGATGTTCTATGGCAAGCTCCAGATCTTCGGTAAAAAAGAGCTCTCCTACTTCAAAAAGGATCAGAGCATTGCTCTCAGTCCCTGCTGCTGTCCGGGTCATTTCTATCTCTGACCTATTGGACATTCCAAATTCCGATACCTGTGCATGTACAGAAGAAGTCAAAAAAACAGGAATCAGGAACAATACCCACTTTTTGATCATAAGAACCCGCTTTAATTAATTGATTATACCCTTCACACAATCTGTTTGATTCTATAGAACAGTCAGAACAAATGCCAATCTTGAAGCATCACATATTGATGTTACTTATCCGTCAGGGATGTAACTCCGGGAAGATCTTTACCCTCCAGGTATTCCAAACTGGCGCCGCCGCCGGTAGATACATGAGATACTTGCTCACTTAAACCGGCTTTTGCGATCGCTGCAGCCGAATCTCCCCCACCGATGATCGTGGTAGCTCCATTCCTGGTAGCTTCAGCCAGAGCCTCGGCAACTGCAAAGGTACCTTTTGAGAAATTATCCATCTCAAATACACCCATCGGCCCGTTCCAGACTACTGTTTTGGCATTACGGATGGTATCAGAGAACTTGTTTACCGAGTCAGGCCCGATATCCAGCGCCATCCATCCGTCCTCGATCCCTCTTTCCGATACCGTCTTGAACTCGGCATCGTTTGAGAATTCCTTTGCTACCACGGAATCAACCGGCAGCATAAGATCCACACCGGCAGCACTGGCCTTCTGTATCAGCTCTCCTGCCAGTTCTACTTTGTCATCCTCGATCAGTGAATTACCAATTGGAATTCCTTTGGCTTTATAGAATGTGTAGGTCATTCCACCGCCGATGATAATTGAATCAACTTTATTGAGCAGGTTTTCAATCACTCCGATCTTGTCAGATACTTTGGCTCCTCCCAGAATTGCCACAAAGGGCCTGACCGGATTATTCACACTTTCACTCAGGTATTTGATCTCCTTTTCCAGCAGAAAACCGGAGGCAGCAGGTTGCAGATATTCAGTCACCCCGGCAACGGATGCATGGGCACGATGACTGCTCCCAAAAGCATCATTCACAAAAAGATCGGCATTGGATGCCAGTTCTTTTGCGAATTCAGGGTCGTTAGCAGTTTCCCCGGCGTGAAAACGAACGTTTTCCAGCAGTACGATCTCTCCTTCGCCGGCTTTATCTATGGCAGACTTTGCTTCATCACCTATGCAGTCGGATGCAAAATGAACTGGTACATCTACCAGGGTTGCCAGATGCTCTGCAACCGGTTTTAGTGAGAATTCCGGATCAGGAGATCCTTTGGGGCGGCCAAGATGACTACTCAGAATCAGAAGACATCCTTTATTGGTCAGGTAATTGATAGACTGAAGAGCCTGTACGATCCTGTTGTCGTCGGTGATCCTTCCATTTTCAAGAGGCACGTTGAAGTCAACGCGCATCAGTACTTTCTTTCCTTTAACATCGAGATCCTGAAGAGTAAGCTTGGCCATATTTCCTTTTAACTTAAGTTTTTAACAGGCAATGAAAATAGCCACAAAGCTAATCAGAGACAATTTTAGTATTGGGAACTGAGTACTCAGTCCTGAGTCATTTAAAAATAAATAGTATACAGTTTAGAGCGCATTCCCGTATCTCATATCTCAAATCCGGTAAAGCATCCTGCTTTTGTACCAGAAATTGAATATTTTTGGGAGATGATCTAAAACCGAAAAATCTACTATGAGAACCGTTTATTTTGATCATGCAGCCACAACCCCATTAGACGAAAGGGTTCTGGAGGAAATGCTCCCATATCTGCGTGAAAATTATGGAAATGCCAATTCTGCACATCATCTGGGCCAGAAAGCCAAGGTGGTTGTCGAAGATGCCCGCGAAAAAGTAGCTCAGCTCATCGGAGCTGAACCTTCTGAGATCATTTTCACCAGTGGTGGTACCGAAAGTGACAACGCGGCAATTAAAGGAGTTCTGGCAATGTCGGGTGATAAGAATGAGGTGGTTACCTCAGAGATCGAACACCATGCTGTTCTTCATACTGTTGAACTGGCTCAGATGCAGGGAGTGAAGCCGGTTTTCGTAGAATCGCAGGACTGTGGTACTATAACTGCAGAATCTGTTGCAGACAAGATCACCGATAAAACGGCACTGGTTTCTTTGATGCATATAAATAACGAGATCGGCACGATCAACCCTCTCAGCGAGATCGCGACCGTGTGCCGTGAAAAAGGAGTGCTCTTTCATTCTGATACCGTACAGAGCCTGGGAAAGATACCGGTAAATGTTAATGACATCGGTGTGGATCTGCTCAGCGGAAGCGGCCACAAGATCTATGGCCCTAAGGGCATCGGACTTCTTTATGTCAGGAATGGCTCACGCTGGATGCCATGGATGCACGGTGGATCACAGGAAAGAAGGAGAAGGGGCGGCACACTGAATGTTGCCGGTATCGTTGGTTTTGCCAAAGCACTTGAACTTTCGGTTAGTGAAATGGCAGCACATACAGCCAAATATCAAAAACTGCGAAAACTCTTCGTCGATCAGCTCGACCAAAAACTGAATTTCAACTATTCTATAAACGGCTCCGCCGACGGAGCACCACATATCATCAACCTGTCCTTTACGGATGACAGTGGTAGCGGTATTGATGGAGAAATGCTTCTTCTGAATCTGGATATTGAGGGCATTTGTGTATCTAATGGCTCAGCCTGTACATCCGGGGCAGTAGAACCTTCTCATGTGTTAAGTGGCCTGGGCCTTGAAGATGCTGCGGCAAACTCCAGTATCCGTATCTCTTTCGGAAAAGATAATACCGAAGAGGACGTGATCTACCTCACCGATAAGCTGGAAGCAATTCTGAATCGTATGTTTGCCACGGTAGCCTGATGAAAAAGATCTGTGTCTATTGCGGTTCACGAACTCCAAACAACCCTGTTTATGGTGAGCTTGCTGTAGAACTCGGACAAGCTGTGGCAGAGAGAAACTGGACTATTGTATATGGCGGCGGACGTGTAGGAATGATGGGGAAACTGGCTGATGCTGCTCTTGAAAATGATGGTGAAGTGATCGGGGTGATCCCGACTGCTTTGAAACGGAGAGAAGTGGCCCATCCTGATCTCACGAAAATGCATGAAACACAGGACATGCATACACGCAAAGCTCTGATGGAATCCCACTCGGATGCCTTCGTGATCCTGCCCGGAGGATTCGGCACCCTGGATGAATTTTTCGAGATACTGACCTGGCGGCAGCTTGGATTTCATGACAAGCCCATCATCATGGTAAATAAAGAAGGGTATTTTGATGGTCTCATTCAATTCAGCCAACAGGCACTTTCTGAAGACTTCATACGTCCAAGCAGCCTGCAACTTTTCCGGGAAACCCGATCTGTAAACGAGGTCATGGAATTGCTGGACAACCTGCTTTCCAATGATTAAGATACTTACAACTAACATATCATTAATATTATTATCTTTATCACTAATTTCATGCGGTTCAAAAAACTCTGATATGAACGCACCTTACAACGAGATCAATCCACTTCCATCATGTCCTGAAAGTCCTAACTGTATCCGCACCTCTAAGCTAATACATTCCGATAGTACTGCAGTTATGCGGGCGCTGAAGAATGTTTTGACATCAGAAGCTGAGACGGTTGAAGCCGACACTGATGAACAGAGTGTGCATGCAGTTTACCGGATTCCCGTCTTTGGCTGGAAAGATGATGTAAACATACTCTTAAAAGAAGAGACCGAGAATAAAACCATTCTGTACATTCGGAGTGCAAGCCGGGAAGGTTATTCAGATCTTGGCGTTAACAAGAGAAGAGTAAACCGAATCATTCGTAAGACCGAAAAGGAACTACATCCCTGACATGATCTATATATCCCTTTTTACCGGTGTAATATTAATCTTGCTGGGTCTTTCCACTTTTTTTATGACCGGATCCGATAGTCCCACTGCACTGATCCCTGTTTTCTTCGGAGTTTTTTATTGTATCGCTGGCTTAATTTCAAAGAGAGAACGGTTTAAAAAGATAGCCATGTATGGTACGATCTTTCTTTCTTTCCTGGGTGTAACAGGCACCATGAGATCTATCCCGGTTTTCATTGACTTTCTAAAAGGATCAGCTCCTGAAAGTCCCTTAGCTATATTTTCTCAGCTAACTATGCTGGTATTATGCGGAATCTTTCTACTCTTATCCGTTCGTGCGGCCTACGAGCATTTTAGCCAGATCGAGGAAGATAACTAAATCCGTTCTGCCTTCTGCCTTCTGCCTTCTGCCTTCTGCCTTTAAATAATATCATTTTAATTCCGAACTAAATGGATTTGTTGTCTATATTGGGCAGAATCATTCAAAAGAAACGTAAGGCACTATGTATAACGGATTAGTACACGCACACTCAGGTTTAAGATGGATCGTTCTGGTTCTTCTGGTATGGGCGATCGTTAAAGCAGTTAGCGGCTGGACAGGCAAAAGAGATTTTAAAAAGAGCGATCGCTTATCCGCTTTATTTGCATTGATATTTACTCACATTCAGCTCCTGCTTGGACTGGGATTGTATTTTATCAGCCCGAAAGTTTCTTTCGAATCAGGTTTCATGTCCGATTCCGTACTTCGGTTCTACACGATCGAACATATGAGTCTGATGCTGCTGGCGATCATTCTGATCACGGTAGGATTCAGTGCTCACAAAAGAATGCAGGGATCCATCGCCAAATTTAAAAAGATCGCGATCTTTTACGGTATTGGACTACTTCTCATTCTGATATCAATCCCATGGCCGTTCAGAGCCTTAGGCGCCGGTTGGTTTTAGGCTAAGTCCTGAAAGAATCTGTTATTACTCTTTTGTACAGGCTATGTAACTCTGTCTCTTTTTAATTATCAAGACAAAGCTACTCAATGACAGCAAATGATTAATCTTTGTCGTCTTTGAACATGTCTTCGATCAGATGACCATATTTATCTGAGATCACTCTTCTCTTTACTTTGAGCGTTGGCGTGATCTCACCGGTTTCAACACTGAATTCATCCGGTACAAGCCTGAAATCACGTATCTTTTCGTGTGATGCCAGTTCTTTGGAGAAGGAACGGATCTCTTTTTTGAAAAGGTCATTCACTTCATCAAGAGCGATCAGCTCTTCATTGCCGGAGAATTCAAGTCCCTGATCTCTGGCCCATTTTGCCAGCACTTCAAAATCAGGTACTACGATCGCAGCCATATAATTCTGAGCCTCGCCGACCACAACCAGCTGATCGATCCACTTACTGGTCTTGAAAAGATCTTCGATCGGTCCCGGGTAAATGTTCTTACCACCGGCATTAACGATCATGTGTTTAATTCGGTCTGTGATCTGTAATTTCCCGCCTTTAAAACGTCCGACATCTCCGGTATGCAGCCATCCATCCTCATCGATCATCTCTTTGGTGGCTTCTTCATTATTCCAGTAACCTTTCATCACATTCGGCCCTTTGCAAAGGATCTCTCCGGCTTCAGAGCTGAGGTCGGTCGGGTAATCCTCTCCACTGATCTGTGCCAGGATCTTTCCATTTTCAAGACTCTGAATACCTACAGTCACTCCTTTGATCACCGTACCAACCGCTCCGACTTCTGTTTGTCCCGGCTGATTTGCTGCCATGACCGGTGATGTTTCCGTCAGGCCATAACCCTGAAGAATATCCATACCGGCATATTTAAAGAACTGATCGATCTCGGGGGGAAGCGCTGCACCACCTGATACAAACAACCGTACGTGACCTCCGGTACGCTGTCTCAGCTTATCAAAAACAAGTTTATCAGCCAGTTTTTTCTGTAAGGATATCAATCCCCTCTGACCTTCGGAATACTTTCTTCCGGTTTCGAGTGCCCAGTTAAAGATCTTTTTCTTGGTATCCGACCCTTCTTCTATACTCTTTATGATCAGGTTGTACATCTTTTCAAACAAACGGGGAACCGAGATCATGATCGTAGGTTTGGCCTCCGGCATATTTTTCGATACCGTATCTACCGATTCCGCATAGTAGATCTCCACACCACTGGAGATCATGGCATAATAACCCGCTGTTCTTTCAAAGGAGTGGCAAAGTGGTAAAAAGGATAGCAGCCGGTCGTTGATATCCCAGTATATATGCTGGGTTGCTGCTTTAACATTACTGACGATATTGTTGTGAGTCAGCATGGCCCCCTTAGGTCTTCCTGTGGTCCCTGAAGTATAGATCAGAGTGGCTACGTCATCCGGCTCAATTTCCAGACACCGCTTCTGAATTACCTCTTTATACTTTTCATAATGTTTAGCGCCTTCTTTCAATATGTCCTCAAAGAGCCGAACAAATTTCTTATCCCCCATTGATTCCACTTTGGGGGTATCGAATGCCACTACTTCCGTGAGGTCTTCACAGTTATCAAATACCTGAATCGCTTTTTTGAGCTGAATACCGGTGGAAACAAAGAAGATCTTGGTTCCGGAATCCTGCAGAATGAACTCACACTGATTCGGAGGAAGTGTAGTATATAGCGACACATTAATAGCTCCTACCTGCTGTATAGCAAGATCAACTACCGCCCATTCATACCGGTTCTCACTCAGAATGCCGACTCTGTCCCCTCTTTCGATCCCCTTTTCCATCAGGTATGCAGTCACGGAATTGACATCGTCAGTAACCTGGTCCCAGTAGATCGGAACATACTCAGATCTTGGATCAGGTTTATAATAGAAAGCTGCTTTTTGCTGATCGGAAAATTTACGGGATAAATTCTGAAATAATTCTGTAAGCGTTTCAAATGCTACTACAGTCGGCATAAGCTTATTTTTAAGTCCTAATTAATTCTGCTGAAATATAATACTCTTGAAATCAAAAGCATGTATTTCATTAGCTGTTATCTAAACCTTATATTAAAGTCTGAAAACAAAGATAACTATGGCACATCCAGCACACGAAGAAACTATACATTTAGTCAAAGAGATCTTCCGGTCGTACCTCAAAGAAAGGAACCAGAGGCAGACCCCGGAACGTTTCATGGTACTCAATGAGATCTATACCTCCGACGGGCATTTTGATGCCGATGATATCTTTTTCCGAATGAAAGAAGGCGGTACCAGGGTATCAAGAGCAACCGTATACAATACACTGGATCTATTGGTAGAGTGCGGGCTGGTACAGAGACAACAATTTGGAAAGTCTCAGTATTACTATGAAAGAGCCTATGCCTATCAGCAGCATGATCATATCATTTGCCAGCAATGCGGTACCGTACTAGAATTCTGTGATCCTCGCATCGGCGAAATTCAGGAGATGATCGGGCAGATCCACGGCATGGATATAAAATCCCATTCTCTTCATTTCTACGGTGAATGTAAAGATAAAGAAGCCTGCAAAAAGCGGCAGGAAGAAGGTTCAAAAATAAAAGAACACCTCAATTAACCGTATCTTTTCAGGAGGATATGTAGGTCTCCTGAATGAATCTGCGTGCAGCCCAGCGGCTTCCCCACCATCCCATGATGATCGCAAGCAGGAACATGATCCCTACCTGAAAGTACCATCGGCCGAACGGCCAGGAAACCACACCCAAGTCCGGTAAATAGACCGGAACCAGCAGTTCAAACACCAGAAATACACATACTACCGCCAGAGTCCCTGCCACCAGTCCCTGAAGGATCCCTTCCACGATGAATGGGCTCCGGATGAATTTATTGGTAGCTCCTACCAGTTTCATGGCACGAATCAGATCTCTTTTGGCATAGATCGTAAGTCGGATCGTGTTATAAACCAGCACTACCGCTGTTAAAAGGATAAGCAGTCCCAGTCCTCCCCCTACCAGCGCCAGCATACTCAAATTTGATTCCATGACTCTCAGCAGTGCCGCATTATACTGTACTTCATCCACTCCCCTGAAATTCTTAATGCGTGAGACCAGGTCACTGATACTTTCTGAACCGGCTTCCAGGTTCACTCTCACCCGATATGAAGCCGGTAAAAAGTTTAATTCCACCAGATCATCGACGCCTTCTCCAAATTCCTTTTTCATTACTGATGAAGCTGAGTCTTTGGATATATACGTTACGGACTCCACCAACTCCTGATTTTTCAGATTGGTTTCTATCTGGCGCCGGGTCCCGTCGTCGATATCAAATAAAAACACCTCCACCTCTACCATATTACGGATCTCCATAGCCTGCGTGTAGAGATTATAGGATACCCGTCCCAGGATGCCCAGTAACAGGATGGCAATGAAAAGTGAGAAGACAGAAGTAGTAGCCGCTATCTTTGCGCGTTTTAAACCCGTAAATCCTTCTTTAACGACATACTTTAGATTCATATCAGTTTCTGAATTGAGCTCTTATTCCAATTATTAACCGGCGGGGTGGCATGGGGTACCCGGCCGACTCAAAGTAGCCTACCTGACCTAATCCGTCAAGTGCATTTTCCCACCTTAATACGATCATCATTCCGCGAAGTCTTGCAGATAATTCGGCATCCACCCGAAACCACGAGGGAAGTTCCTGATAAGTACTCGCAGCCTGCCAGTATTCAAGTCCGGTATTGAAGGTTCTGCTGCCATACAAAAAGGGTGATAAAACCGACCTGAGACCGAATTTTATGAAGGTTGCCCGGTCGAACAGATATCCTTTTACAAAAGCATCATTCCTGAGCCAGAGGATATCATCCATACGATCCAGACGGTATGCCGGATCCGTAATATTATCATATTCTGCCAGCTGATATGTAGCCGAGGTCTCGAACTCCCATCGGTGGTTCTGAAATCTGGCATAAGCAGTAGCCATTCCATGGAACATTGAAGGGGCATTACCAAAGGTACTGTCGGATCGCAGCAAGACCGGATTATCCATTAGCCTGATCCGTCCGTTGATTCCCACAGACAATTTACCCTCTTCATTCAGGTCCAGTGATGAAAAAACAGAAACTCCATTCTGATTATCCAGATCACTGTTCCCCTGATAAGTGAGGGACCGCCAGTATAGCTGCTGTATGGTGGGTACTCTGCTGAAAACAGATGCCTTAACCTTCCAGGATAACCATGAAGCCGGTTGCAATTCGATCCCTGCTGTTGCTTCGTATCCGCTGTAATCATCATCACGATAACTGATTTCACCACTTCCGGTGAGTGAAATCCCTTTCAAAAGCCTGAACCTGGCATTTGCACCTCCCGTTACCTGTATCCAGTTATCGATAGATATTGCCATAGAATCCCGGGCAGACTGACGATTTAACCTGGTACTCAGATCAACTTTTAGCCGATCCAGGTCTATTTTCCAGAACGACCGCAGGCCAAAGCCAAGCAGATCCTGTCTGATCTGATCTCCGGGACCTCGCACTGATTTTTCATTTCTGCTCAGACTTAACTCTACCCCGCCTTTTTCCTTTTCACTCCCGGATCCTCTGATATAGAGTCCGGTCACCACGTCTAATCTTTTAAAATCAGATGATCCTCCTGAAAAATTTGGAGTGGTAGCAAATCTTGAAAAGCTAAAATTAAGCGGGTCACCGACTACATAACCAAAGGGTTCCCCGTTATTAAATTCGTTACGCAGCACAATGGCCCGGATCCTCATCTTTTGGTTTAAATGATGATAGAATCGGGCATAGATCTGGGACCCCTGTATTTCGTCATTGTTGTAATAATCTCCGTCACGGCGATCCCAGTATGACAATTCCAGATTGGTCCGGTCAGTAAAATTCTGACTGACCATAAACTCCAGATTCCGATACCGGAACTTACTTTCATCATAGTTGAGGTAGCTGATCGGTTTATTGATGTAGTAATCTCTGAGGCTGATCTCCGATCTGAGGCTACCCTCATATCGTTCATATACTCCGTCTATCTTTCGGTGAGGGATGAGATTAAAGTTAGTATAACCCGTAACCGGATTATTCAATGTGATCCCTTCCATGGAATACCGCTGTTCCATAGGCAGATATCCCTTTATGTGGTAAGCATCAATCCGGCCGGTTGAAGCCTGCCTGAATGAGATCACATCTTCCCGGTAGGCATAAAAATGTCCCCAGTCAGGCCAGATCTGCCAGCGCAATAAACTGTCACCGTTCACACGCCTGGAGTTTAAGACAATACTGTCGATCCAGGGATCAACCAACTCTTCTTTTTCTTCCTGTTGCGGCGTTTTTAAGGTATCGGAGTATTCAGTCACGAGCGTGTCTGATGTCATTTCCACATTACTCAAATTATCAGCATCCTGAGCATATAGTGCCCCTGATAACAGAAATAGTACCCATACTATATTTGCAGATATTCGACTCAAGGGAGTTGCTTTTTTAGGTCGTAGGGAAGTTCTTCCATTCCAAGAAGAGTCCGGCGACAGGTTTCAAGGACCACCATTTTACTTCTTTCTTTATTAAGAAGACGATCATTGGTGAGCCGGGCTTTTATTGCAAAATGCTCTTCACGTGACCAGAATCCTATCCACACAGTACCAACAGGTTTCTCCTCCGTTCCTCCTCCTGGTCCTGCAACACCGGTAGTAGAAAGACCGATATCAGCATGCATCTTTTCCGCAACCCCTTTTGCCATCTGGAGCGCCACCTCCTTACTCACAGCTCCGTATTGTTGTAGTGATTCGATCTTTACATCCAGCAGATCAGATTTTGCCTTATTAGAATAGGAAACTACCCCTCCGGCCATATAATCACTGCTACCCGGAATATCCGTAATACTGTTACTTACCAAGCCTCCGGTGCAGCTTTCTGCAACCGCAAGCATGAGACCCTTTTTCTTTAATATTACTCCGAGTTCCCTGGCTAGCTCGGTATCTTTTCCCTCTCCATAAATGTAATCACCTGCTCTTTTATAGATCTCATCCGCGATCTCAGCGGTTAATTCACGGGCGTCCTCCTCTGTATCGGCGTGAGCATTAACACGAAGGACCACGCCGCCTGGTGCCGGCAGGTAAGCCATACTAATACCATTGGTCATATAATCTGACAGATCTCCGATGATCTTATCACTAAGGGTACTTTCCCCTATTCCTGCAGTTTTGATATAGCGTGAGTAGCGGTAACCAATAGAGCCGAACTTTTCTCTGAGTTTTGGCGCTATTCTGTTCCTGATCAGATACTTCATTTCATAGGGCACCCCCGGAAGTACAGCCAGTGATGCTTTGCCCGTGTCGAACCACATACCGGGAGCGGTTCCCTGGGTATTGAATAGCACTTCACTGTTTTCAGGAACCTCGGCCTGCTGCCGGTTCGAATCCGTAAAAGGGATATTTCTCTTTTGGAAGATATCTTTGATGAAATTCAGTACCTCCTCATCAAGTTTATACCCGACCTCAAAATAGTCCGCTACAGCTTTTTTGGTTATATCATCATGAGTCGGACCCAGTCCTCCGGTACAGATCACTAAGTCCGCATTATGAATGGCATAATCCAGGTAGTGGGTAATGATCTGCTGATCATCAGGTATGGTGTGAACCTCTTTAACATCAAATCCCACTCCGGTCAGGTAGTCTCCCAGCCAGGATGCATTGGTGTTAACGGTGTCGCCTATAAGTAATTCGTTGCCGATCGAGATGATTTGAGCGTCCATTGGCTTAAATTCCAAATTCCATTACCCAAATTCCACAGTTATTCCTTATCCTTGGCGAAGTTTATATACTCAATTGCTTATGCAAAATATCCCAAACATACTGAGCACTACCCGACTGTTGTTAGCACCGGTTTTCCTTTTCATGTACATACAGGATGCACTGGTCTGGAGATCACTGAGTGTGGCAGTATTCGCAGTGGCCGCTGTAACGGATTACTTTGACGGCAAGATCGCTCGCTACTATCAGGTCGAGAGTGATTATGGGGTATTTGTGGATCCGCTGGCGGATAAATTTCTGACTTTTGCCGGATTTCTGTGTCTTCCCTTTCTGGACAGCAGTCAATTCCCATGGTGGGCTGTCGGGGTGATCCTTTTCCGTGATATTGTCATTACTGTGCTCAGACTTTATGCCGGCAGAAAGAATCTGGAAATGAAGACGCGCATTACTGCTAAGATCAAGACCATGGTACAGATGATCTTTCTGTATACGGTCTTATTACTTGGAGTATTTAAAGAGTCTGACATTGACTTCGCCGACCAGGCAGAGATTTTCTTTAATACCGGAGTACTTTTTTACGGGATGATCATAGTAACCGTCATTACCATCTACTCAGGAATTGAGTATCTGATCATGAACCCTCATCTCTTCCGACAAGAGAAACGATCCTGATGCTTCGGCTTAAACAAATACTGGCCACCGGGTTTGGGTCCGGTTACATTCCTGCAGCACCTGGAACTGCCGGAAGCCTACTTGCATTGATTCCGCTTTGGTTTATTCTTGAAACCGGTTTATGGTACTTACCGGTTCTCTTTGCATTATTGTGGTCAGTTATTACCCTTTGGGTATCTCCGGCCTTATGTGAGCTGTGGGGTGATGATCCGCCACGCATTGTCAGTGATGAATGGGCCGGAATGGCTATTGTTTATATAACTTTTCCTGCAGAATCAGAACCCGGCGAATCGCTCCTCTTCTTTATAGCAGGGTTCCTCCTGTTCCGGATATTTGATATCCTTAAGCCCTTTGGCATTAAAAAACTGCAGGATAGGCCCTCCGGGTGGGGTATTTTACTGGATGATATTTTAGCCGGATTCTATGGGCTTATGTGCTTAAAAACCCTTATTTTTGCGTGGCCAAAAATACAAGGGTTGGTATGATGCCCGGATAATACGGGATTCGACAATTTTATAATTTCAGATATATGATCATAGACAAAGATTTTTCAAGAGAATTAGCTTCTCATTTATTAGATATTAATGCGGTAATTCTCCGTCCAAATGATCCCTTTACGTGGTCATCCGGATGGAATTCACCGATCTATTGTGATAACAGACTGACCCTGCGCTACCCTGAGATCCGTTCAAAGATCGCAAAGACCTTTACAGAATTCATAACTGACAAATATGCTGACGTAGATGTGATCACCGGAACTGCAACCGCTGGAATTCCGCATGCAGCATGGGTAGCCGGTGCCTTAGAAAAGCCAATGGCCTATGTTCGCGCAAAAGCTAAAGCTTACGGCATGGGTAATCAGATCGAAGGCGGTGTGGATAAAGGACAGTCTACTGTGGTTATAGAGGATCTGATCTCTACCGGTGGATCAGCGATATCCGTAATTGAAGCCCTGCATTTTGTAGGAGCTGAGGTTAGTGCGGTCTTGTCCATTTTTACCTATGGATTTGATAAGGCAAATTCCCGTTTTGAAGAAGCAGGAGTAGACCTGTATACCCTCACTGATTACAATACACTGATATCGGTAGCAGAAGAAAAGGGATTTGTTTCTTCTGATGACCTTGAACTCCTTTCGAGCTGGAGAGAAGATCCTGCTCACTGGCCGAATCGATAATCCCCGGGTAGTTTCGTATATTTTCTGCTTAATTAAAGTTTATCCATAGTGGCTGATAAAAAATTCTATATAGAGACCTACGGATGTCAGATGAATTTCGCTGATTCTGAGATCGTGAATTCTATTCTCCTTGAAGACGGGATGAGCCCGGTTCACGAAGCCGAGCAGGCAGATGTGATCCTGGTTAATACCTGTTCTATTCGTGAAAACGCTGAGACCAAAGTCTGGAACCGGCTGAAGGAATTCAGACAGCTGAAAAGAGAAAAGAGTGACCTTACTGTAGGTGTACTTGGCTGCATGGCCGAAAGGATCAAAGATCAGATCATCGAGCAGGAGCATCTGGTTGATATTGTAGTTGGTCCCGATGCATATCGCGACATTCCTAAGCTTATTGAAGAAGTGGAAGACGGGAGGAAGGCCGTAAATGTCCTCCTCTCCCTCGAAGAGACCTATGCGGATATTGCCCCTGTGCGAACCACCGGTAATGGCGTCACTGCATTTGTATCCATTATGCGCGGATGTGATAACATGTGTTCCTTTTGTGTAGTACCCTTTACCCGGGGAAGAGAGCGTAGCCGGCCGATGGAAAGTATTCTGAATGAAATTCGTCAGCTCTCGGAACAGGGTTACAAAGAGGTAACCCTTCTGGGCCAGAATGTGAATTCCTACAAAGACGGAGAGAACACTTTTGCGAAACTCATGTATGAAGCGTCTCAGGTGGATCCCGAGATGCGTTTCCGTTTCTCATCCCCTCATCCAAAAGATTTTCCGGACGAGCTGCTCCACATCATTGCAGAAAAGCCGAATCTGTGCAATTACATTCATATTCCTGCCCAGGCAGGATCCAGTTCCATGCTGGAACGCATGCGCCGTCCCTATACCCGTGAGCAATACCTGGAACTCGTTGAGAAAATGAAATCCATCATTCCGGGACTTTCATTATCAACCGACATTATCGCCGGCTTTTGTGATGAAACAGAAGAAGAGCATGAGCAGACACTCAGCCTGATGAAAGAAGTGGAGTATGACTTGGCGTATATGTTTGCATACTCGGAGCGTGAAAGAACACTCGCTTACCGTAAGTTTGAGGACAATGTACCCGAAGAAATAAAGAAACGCCGTCTGTCCGAGATCATCACTCAGCAAATGGATATTCAGGCGAAAAGGAACAAAGAAGAGATCGGTCGCAGACATCTTGTTTTGGTGGAGGGTACCTCTAAAAGATCTGATGATCAGATGTCCGGCCGCACTGACACCAACAAAATGGTGGTCTTTGATCGGATGGACTTCAGTAAAGGTGATTATGTTGAGGTCGAAGTTGTTGATTCCACTTCTGCCACTCTTATTGCCCGCCCTGTTAAAAAGAGCAGTATCGCTGAATTCTATAAAAAAGAAGCGGTTGCATAAGTGAACGCTCGGAATCCATATCTGAGCTTTGTCCTATGTATTGTATTACTTACCCTGACCGGAAATGTTCTGGCCCAGCAAACCGGTATCCGATGGACAGTTCCCGCAACTTCCGACGAGATCGATGAGGACCTCGATCTTTACTTACGCTCCGGTTTTGATATTGTAGAAGTAAATTCACCGGTCACACCACAGGCAATAGCCGCACTCCGTGATTATGGCTTTGAGATCTGGCTCAATGCCGGACCCCAATATCTAACCTTCAAGGAGATCTCTGAATCAGGTGAACAGATTGGCGGCAGGATCGCGCTGCTGATGAATCAATATAATTCAGACAGCACCCTTACACATATTGGGTTGATCACCGACAGTCAGACAGAACATCCTGCTTCACGGAGGATAATGGAAAAATTGGTCAGCGATCTATCTGAAAACGGATCCAAGACCCTTTATTTCACACTAAATAAGAAATTGATCAGCCTGAACGACAGCAGTGTTACCGGACAGATTTTCATAAAAGAAGATTATAACCGCACACAACTTCCGGCTCTAAGTGACAGCCTTGATCGTTTTTCTACTGAAAATAAAGTGCTTTTTCTGAATTCGGGTTGGTATACCGATGCGGTTGTGGATTATCCGGACCTACCGGAGCATTTATTTGCTTACAGCCAGGAAAACAGCGGTATTTTCCCTCTTCCTGAGATCCGGACCACCGGAAATAACTTCCGCCCTTCAGTGGTTTTACTGATCCTCTTATGGGGAGTGATCGCCTATATGCTCAAATACATTCCGACCTATCGTCAAATGCTCCTCAGGTATTTTACGGCACATCAGTTCTATGTGGATGACATTATTCAATATCGAGAAAGATCAGCCGGAAGCGGAGCGGTAATGCTGTTGGTGCATGCTGTTACCGGGGGCCTGATCTTCACTATTGCTGCAGAGTCCTTATTATCTGAAGCATCACTCGCTGCCCTGTTCCATCATGCTCCGGCCCTGACTATACTTGGAGAAGGTTCTGCATCGGTCTTTGCTGATTCTTTTATGCTGATCATTCTGGTTCAGATCATAGCGTTGCTTTGGCTTTATCTTCCGAATAAAGAAATTAGGCACTTTTCCCAGATCATAAACCTGTACAGCTGGTTGTTCCACCTGGATATTATCCTTGCAACCTTTATCGCCACCTTTTATCTCTCCGGCAGCTCAGATTTCTGGATCCTTTCAACCGTTATTGTCTATATACTTATCTGGTTTGTGGCCTTCAACATCACTGCCTTTGATGCATCCAGAGCTTTAATATCCGGCAAGAATCTGTACTTTATTCTTACCATAGGACTTCACAGTCTGATCAGTATCGGAGTTCTTATCTTGTCGTTCACATATGCGGAGATCTGGTCAGTCATCGATCTGATCTTCTATCTCTCCTGATCGCCCGGGTATCTTTTCTTCACGCCCTGACCGTATCCCTGTCATGATCAGGAGAATGATCGTACTAAAAGAAAGTCCCCAGATCACTACTATAGCCAGGTTCTCCCAGAATTCATCTCCGCCAAGGAGCATCATGGGTAAGAGTCCGGACACTGTGGTTATCGTGGTAATCAGAATGGCACGCATTCTTTTGCGGTATACATACACCCAGGCACGGAAACCGAATATCCCCTTTCCGTTCTCCAGTTGCTTCTGATGGTAAATCAGAATAGCATTATTCACTACCACACCAATACTCAATAAAGCCCCTGATATAGCCCCGCGGTCAAAGGTCAGTTCATTAAATAAACTTCCGGCCATGATCCCGATAAAGCTAAAGGGAACAGCCATGATCACAAAGAGCGGGTATTTAAAGCTTTCCAGCAATGCAGAAACGATCATCCATACTGAAAGAATACTAAGCAGGCCTATAAATATATAATTCCGGTTCTCCTCACTTCCTCCAAACCCAAAGAACCCTCTTCTCTCAACGATCTTGGAACCAACCGGGACCGGTGTACTTTCTATAACCCTTTTTAGATAATCCTCAGACATCTGATAACTCCCCAGAAAGTTAAATGTAACACTGCGTTGATACGACTGGTTATTGCGACGGATCTCTGTGAGTTCTTTTTGCTTCTCAACCTGACCGAGCATCGCCATGTTAAACTTCAGGTCTCCGAAATTCCGGACATCCTGCATCAGATCTTCTTCATAGGTCCACTCATCCTGTTTCATGCGACCTATCAGGTTCATATCCTGCCCCTGAAACTCTATCCGGCCAAATGGGAATTCAGGATTCAGGTCCATACTGATCGCCCTGGATACTTCACTTTTACTAAGCCCTTTAGCAATGATCTCCTCTTCATCCAGGCTGAGATAGTACTGATAATAATCGTCACGTGTCCATCGACTGCTGCTGCTAATGTCCACATCCCGCACACGGCGGTTCTTTTCCAGTCTGCGTTTAAGGTCCTTAGCCAGGTTTAGTAATTCATTATAGGAATAGCCCTCCAGAGTAATCGTTTGTGATACATTATTACCTGCGGATCCGAAGGTATTCCCTTCATTAAATCCACTGACAGAGATCACTACATTTCCGGTTCTGGCGGCCAGGTACATCGCCTCACCAAAAAAAGCGAAAGCATCGCTCAGGTAACTGAGATCCTGCTTGACTTCAAAATTCATGTACGCCCCGAATGACTCATTTGCATTTACTTCATAATACTCAAATGCATCTGCGTGGGGTTTTGCTATCTTCTCGTAACTTTGCACGATCTTATCGATCTCTTCCAGGGGAGTTCCCTGCGGAGGGTTAATACGCACAAAAATGGTCTCCCCGGTATTATATCCTCCCCATGCCCTTCCAAAACGGGTTTCTTCAAAGAATATACGAGTAATCCCACCGATCCAGGGATCGATCACATCCCGGTTATCAAAGTAATATTGAGTGAATTCAGGCCAGGCTGAACTTTCCTCTTCATTATTCCAGTCCGGCTCTTCAATTGCAAAGGTTGGCAATCCTACTGTGGCTATAATGATTAACACCAACACCCATCTTAAGCAAGTCTTCAATGCAAAGAAACGTAGCAGAAAACGGTTAGAAAATCCCCATTCCCTGCTCTCCGAATGTTTTTCCCCGGCATTATCAGGAGTCAGCCAGACCAGTGAGTAAGGTATCCATGTGAAAGCTATGAATACTGAACTGATCAGAGTGGTAGTCAGGGCTACGGCAAGTGGCATCAGAAAGATCCTGAGTTCATCCAGGGCAAAGAGCAAAGGTATGAAGATCCCCACCGTGGTAAAAGTGGCACCAAGTACCGGAACTACTGCATTTGGGAGTTCCCTGCGGATATGTTCCAGTCTCTGTCGGGAACCAGATGGAAGCGAAGGATTCAGGTGTTCAAATACCACTACAGCGTTATCAATCATCATACCCAAGGCAATGGTAAGACCTGCCAGAGTAAATATATTCAGACTGTAGTTCAGCAGGTATAAAGTAATGAAACTCAGAAGGATCGAGAACAAAACCGATCCGATGATGACCAGGGGAGCTCTTAGTTTTCTTACGAATAAGATCACTACAATAAATACCAGGAGTGCAGAGATCATTGCCTGTAACTGAAGGTCCTCAAACTGATTGCGTAACTCTTCGGTTGAATCCACCTGCAGCCTGAGATTCATTCTTTCCGGTAACTGTGACCGGATGATATCCATCTCAGTAAGGATTGCTTCAGCCAGCGAAAAAGCATCAGCACCGGCTTCCTTCTCAAATGAGATGGTCAGAGCAGGATCCCCGTTCAATCTGCGAAAAGCCCTTTCCGGACTCTCTTGTATGGAAACTGAGGCAATATCACCTAACGTGATCATCTTTCCCGAGTTCGGGATCGGGATATTGAGACGGGAAATATCAGAGGGATCATTGTAATTCGGAGGGAGGATTATACTGTATCGATTGCTCCCCTGATCCGCAAATCCGGCGGTTCTCCACTGGAACTGATTCCGGATATCCAGCATGATCCGGTTAACATTCATACGATAACGCTCAACCTGTTCCCGGTCGAATTCCACAATAAGTACCGGATCCCTCACCCCGGTGATATTGATAGAAGAAAGTCCATCAAGCGATAATAACTTGTTCCGGATCCTCTTCTCAGCATATTCCAGCAATGCCCTAGGTGCCAGATCTCCATTCAGGGTATAAACAATGAAGGTCTGCTGGTCTTCCAGTTCTTCCGGAACCTGCCGGTTGATATTGGGAGGACGAACACTGGCCGGAAGTTCTTCCGATAAGCCTGCCAGATATTCCCGGAGTTCCAGTACTCTATATTCTACCGGGGCATTTTTATTGAAAGTGACCGTTACGCTGGATCGTCCCTGAGTGGTAACCGACTGAACTTCGGTGACATCCCTCAGGCGGTTGACCTCCTGCTCTACTTTACGTGTGATCTCCTGTTCCACTACCTCAGGCGCCGTTCTTCCCCAGGTATAGGTTACCGTAGCCTTTGGTAAATTTAGTTCCGGTGTATTTTCAATAGGCATTAATCGCCATACGAGTATCCCGATCACCGAAACGATGATATAGAAAAAGGAGATCAGGTATTTACGGCGAAATAATTCCTTCATAGGGGCAGCCTTAGTTAGCCATCAGGGGGACAACCTTCTGCTGGTGACTGATAGAAAAATGCTGGTCGACGGCCAGGGTATCACCCGGAGCGATCTCCTCATTATCTATGAGAACAAATTCGGTGTTCATTGCAACCGGAGTGACATAGATCCATTGAACTTCATCCCGATTCAGCTTAAAGACCAGGGTTCTGCCGTCTCTTTCCAGCAGAGCCTCACGCGGCATTCTCACCTTCGCTTGCTGGCTTCTAACAAATACCCTTCCTTCCACGGTCATACCCGTTTTCAGATTTCCCTGTGAATTCTGAGCTTCTACTAGTACCTGTCCTGTTTTTGTACCCGGATCCACTTCGGGTGACACGGAAATGATCCTTCCTTCGAAAGACTCACCGCTCGGATCGATTAGATCTACCATCATTCCGGGCCTCAGGACATCGATCTCTGATTCCAGTACATCCAGCCGGACTCTTACCACGGATGCATCTATCAGGGTTCCCAGCTGCTGTCCAGAGCCAATATAGGATCCTGCAGATACATAGCTTCGGTTATTCATGAGTTCTCTTAATGAAAGGATCCCGGAGAAAGGTGCGATCACGGAAGTGTAACTGTAATTTAGCTGTGCTCTTTCATAAGCGACTTCTGCCTCTGCCAGCCCCGTATTAATGCGGGTCAGTTCCTGCTGATCTTTTGAATTCTGAATACTCAGGGCTTCCCGGCCTCTTACCTGTACATCAAACTCGTTCTTTGCTTTAAGGTACTGATTATAAGCCTGCTGCAGATCATATTTTGCTTCCTCATCCACGAATTTCAGCAAGGTATCTCCCTTCTGAACCCTGGCACCTTCCTGTATCTGATGCTCTTCCACAAAACCGGAAATACGGGTTGTAATATTGGCCCGCCGTATGGGTTCCACCACCCCCCGGCTCTCTATATAAAAACGGAGAGGCTCTCCATCCACTTCGGTAAATACCACTTCCGGGCGGATTTCAACACTCTCCGTATCCGGACGATCCGCTTCCTCTTCCTGGGATTTACAGGCCGTCATTAAGAGTACTGCAGGTAAAACCAGCAACAGTATTCCTTTGATCGTTTTTGATTCAGGCTTCAGCATAATCTTTCTTCTTCGTTTCTTTTCTCTGTTTACGGCCTTCCACCCATTTGAAAACCATAGGTATCAGGTACAGGGTTAGTATGGTACTGCTCACCATTCCACCCATCAGTGCAATAGCGAGAGACTGCCGGAATGCATACCCATCCCCGAATGGAATGAGCATCGGGATCAGTCCTAAAATGGTCGTTAAACTGGTCATAACCACCGGCCGGAATCTGTTAATGCCCGCCTGCCGGATCGCTTCGTCCAGGTCTCCTGATTCATCGTAATAACGACGCATAAAATCTACTTTAAGTATGGAATCATTTACTGCGATCCCGGTCAGTATCAGAATTCCCATAAAAGACAAAGCATTAAGGCTTACTCCTCCAATGAAAAGTGCGAAAAGAGAACCTACCCATGCAAAAGGGATCGCGAGTATAATGATAAATGGATACTTAAGGTTTTCGTACTGAATAGCCAGGATCAGATAGATAAGCAATACGCTTATCCCCAGGAGCAGGCCCAGTTCTTTCAGCAGGTCTATTACCTGAAGGGCCGACCCTCGTATTTCCACCTCGTACCCTGAATCCTGCATGAAACGGTTGATCCGGTTCTCGATCTCCGCACTGTTCCACCACCAGTCGAAAAAGGTCAGATTAGTATTATAGGAAAGTATTGCAGCCTGACCTATTCTTTCCAGCTGCTCAGCTTCCTCAGCTATGCGGATATCGGCTATTGCACTGATCGGAATGATCTTATTATTGAGGTTAACGGAGATCTCTCTTGGGTCCAGATTCGCCTGCCGCTCCCCGATCATTCGGATCGTGATCTGTTCATCCTGCCGGTTCCAGTCAGAGATATAAGTTCCCCGGGTCAGAGATTCCAGATAGGCGATCACCTGATCCTCGGTGATATCAAAACCGATCAGATTATCCGGGATGAACCGGACCTGATAGGCCCTGAGAGTCTGGGGATATTTTTTATTTAAGGTAATGCCGTCTATGCTCTTCTGCAGGTAAGGCTGCAGCGATTGAGCAATACGCTCGCTGAAACTACGGTCGGTGCCAATGATACTTAGTTCTACCGGAGAATCGACTGCGGCCGTTCCTCCGCCAAATCCACTCTCCGAAAGTTTCTGAAAAGCCCAGCTTTGATATACCTTGCCAAGCTCATCGAATACAGCCTCCACTCTTTCTTCCTCCGCATAGGATGCTACCGGCACGGTAACTCTGAATTTATTCGGACCCTCATTGGTGATCGACTCCACACTGGTGTTATCCGTATATCCTCCAAGGATCAGAATATTACCCGTTTGTACACGAGACTTCAGCAGCTGGCTGATCTCACGGGCTGACTCTTTGGATGATCTCAAAGCCGTGTTTCCCGGCAGGGTTACCAGGTACTCAACGGTATCCGGTTCATCCTCCGGAAGAATCCCTTTGGGCACATACATAAATGCACCGGCAGCTATTACCAGCAATAGCAAAGCCATAATGCTTAGCAGAACCGGCTTTTTCAATGCTTCTGCTAAACTTTTCTCGTAAGCCTCAATGATCTGCTCTAAGATGGCAGAAACTTTTGTCAGGACACCTCCTCCTTTTGCTTTCCTGCTGAACTGAGCTACAAAAACAGGAAGGAGAAAGAGAGCAACCAGCAAAGAACTCAATAAACTGAATGACAGCGTAGCTGCGAGGTCGCGGAAAAAAGCTCCTTCAAATCCTCCCAGAAAAATAAGAGGCAGGAATACCGATATTGTCGTAAAGGTGGAAGCCGTGACGGCCAGCCCGATCTCCCGGGTTCCCTTCCGGGCAGCTTCGAAACGACCCAGTCCTTTTTGCCGGTATCGGCTGATATTCTCCAGCACCACAATGGCATTATCAAGCAGGAGTCCGATACCCAGGGTCAGTCCGCTCAGAGAAATGATATTCAGCTGAATATTAAACAAGTACATTACGATGAAGGTCAGAAAGATACTGACCGGAATAGAGACCCCGATGGTAAAGGGACTTCTCACATCATCCAGAAAAAGAAAGAGCACCAGGAAAGCCAGTGCACCTCCGATCAGGAGGGTCTGAAGCAGGTTTGATATGGAATTCTCAATATAGCTGGCATCTTCGCGGATCACCTCGATACTGATGTCGTTATTCTGTTCACGAACCTCATCCAGCGTATTCTGCAGGGTCTTGAAAACCTCTACCGTATTTGTACCGTATTCTTTTTTGACCAGGACATTCAGGACCTCTTCCCCGTCGAGCAGAGCAAAGGCTGAGGGATCTGCCTCGGCAAGCTGCACATCTGCGATCTCCTCCAGGGTCAGCACCCGCCCGCTGGCCAGGGAAACCACCGGGATCTGCCGGAGTTCATCCACGCTTTCCAGGCGACTTTCAATTTTAAGGGCATAGCGGTACCAGCCGTCACGCAGTTCACCCGTTGAAGAAACAATATTGGCATCATTCACCTGCCGGCGAACGTCCTCTATACTGATCCCGTAACGGTCGAGCAGTCTGGGCTGAAAACGTATCTGCACCTCCGGCTCCACTTCGCCCACGAGCAATGCCTGTGCAATTCCCTCCTGCTGCTCCACCCGCCGGGTGAATACCTGTTCGGCCCACCGCTTCAGGGCCAGGCGATTATCAAAGGTCTCATTGGAAACTGTGGACAGTCTCAGGGCGATAGTGGCAATGGGATCCTCGGAAGCGGAAGAATAGACCAGCTGCGGTCTTTCGGCTTCCCCGGGCAGCTGGCTTCGGGCCAGGTCCAGTTTCTCCCGCACATTCAGAAAAGCGATATCCATGTTATAGCCCCACTCGAAGGTGAGGAAGATCAGGGATTGTCCCTGGCGCGAGAGCGCCTCGATCTCTTTCACTCCGCGGACCGAACTGAGTACTCCCTCCAGCGGTTCGGTAACCCGGAGTTCCACATCCGATGCCGGTGCTCCGGTATAGTCGGTACGAACCAGTATAGAAGGCCTCGCCACATCCGGCAGGAGTTCGATAGATAAGCGGTCGAGCGTGATGCCCCCGAAGATGAGGACCGCCAGGACCAGGATAACCGACGCAATAGGTTTTTTAAGCAGCAAGTAGAATAATTTTTATTACTTAGAGAGTATAGTGAAAAATAGCAGCCCTGGAAACTAATTAATTAGTATTACCTCAATATAAATAAATATACCCCTCAGACGAATGAGGGGTATGTAAAGTTCAGGAAACTTGTTTTTTCTTTTTGAAGTGAGTAGGCGGTTTCCCCGTATGATGTTTTATGAATTTATATAAAGACTGTTCATTAGCAAGGCCAATAGCTCTCGCCACCTGATAATGAAGAATATCAGGATCTTTCTGTAGCATGTTGATCGCTTTGGCCAGCTTTAGTTTCACCAGAACTTTAAGTGGCTTTTCACCAAAGCAGTCATTGAAGTCTTCAGAAAAATTTCTCGGCTTTTTATACCCCATTTCATCTGACCACTCCGCTACATTATGAATTTCAGACAGATTCTCCCTTACCAGGTCAATGGCATTTTTGATCTTCTTTTCCATCACATTAATATTTAGAGGTTATTGATTTACACCCCTGAAAGCTGACAATAAATTTAAATGCGACTGTCCTTCTGTTTTTTATTTACTTATACATAAATAAATTTTTTCAAGACCTGCAATAACTAATTTTTCCTAAATGCTTGCAATTACTTCACCTATAATCTGATCCTGGTGAACAAAACCCCAAAACCTGCTGTCCATACTTTCTGTGTAATTATCCCCTACTACAAATATATGATTACCGGGAACAATGATCGATGAGTCTCTGGTATCTCTTCCTGTGGCAGGGGACCTATTCAGGTTTGAAGCGGAAATAGACTCCAGGAGGAAGTACTTATAATTAAGTACGGTATCCTCCTTAGAGCCTACTCTCCCCCTTAACCATATAAAAGCCGGATCATGCGGAATGCTCAGGTTTCCGGAGTTCATTGTAGAATTTGTTATGTGCATGGTATCACCTGCTGCTGCAAATACTCTTTTGATCATTACCCGACTTCCATCTTCTCTTTTCCTATAAAATGCAATGATATCTCCTCTTACCGGGCTAACCTGATACCTGCTGACCAGGATATAGTCACCCGGTAATATTGCCGGAACCATAGACCGAGTCTGGACTTTGTAGACTTTTAGAAGAATGAATGCACTACATAAAATGCCGAAGAAAATTACTGATATCATCAAATGCTTCATTCAATCTTTTATAATCACATAGTCAAATACTTTTAAATCAAATCCATTATCACCCTTATATTCGACTATAAACAATCGATTTTCAGTTATAGCGTATTCTTTTGCAGGAATAGGAAATTTAAATGAATATAAGTAGTTACCGGATTTAGGGTTATAGACATCTATTCCATATATATATCTATCAATACTTCTAGATCTGCCTATGAATACCTCATCATTTATCATAAATACATCTCCATTTATTCTTGGAGCATCTGGATTATAGATTGTCATATCTTCATCCTTTTTGAAGAACAGGGGTTCTTCTACAATAAAATTATTAGCTCCTCTGAAATATAGTATCTCACCATTAGTGTTATATTTTCGAATAGTCCCTGTAAAATCACCTGAGTAAAATAAGTCTCCATTATCGCTACAGTTTATATCGCCCGTAATTACGTATCCATATCTTTCATCCTGATCAGTAAGTTTCTGGAAAGTCTCTTTATGAACTAGATTTTCATTTTTCAGATGATATTTATGAAGAATTCCCTCCTTTTTACTGTCACCGTATCCATATTGGGTCGACAAAACAAATAACTCATTGGTGTTTAAAATTTTATTCCTGCATACAGCTATTTGATCAGGCTTTACAAAAACATTTTCGAACGAATGCGATCTAACAATCTCATTTTTATTGATATCCCATGCATCAATTTTCCTTAAGTTGATATCACTAATCCACAATTCATTTTCGCTTAGATACATATCAAATGGAAGGTCATATTCTCTAGGGCCTCTCCCTTTTCGACTTCTTAGTTTCTTTGGGGCTGAAAGTTTACCTTCATTGAATACATAAATTACCCTGTCATCCCATGCCATTACTGCAAGTTCATTAGATTTATTCACTGTAAGAGCATGTGGATAGAATATATCATGATCCTCCAAGTTAGTTGAATCTAGTAGCTCGGTTCTAAGTTCATACCATTTATCCGGTATCGTTTCATATTTCATGCCAGAGTTAAGTAGAATATTCTCTTCTATCAATTGTGCAGAGATTGATATGGGAAAGATTAAACTCAGAATTAGTAGTAAACTTTTCATAAATCTAAAATTGAGTGCATACCCAATTTCATTGGGTATGCAGTTAATGATTAATCTATTAAAGGGCTGGAAATTCTTGTACTTCCGCTACAATCCTTCTTTAATCTCCAGTTGAATAATTTTATTACTGTTACTGTACCACAATAACCGGCTTTTCCATCACAGCCGGCGTCTCCGCACGGACCGGCATAGGCTTGTTCTACCCCGAGGGCTTTGTCGATCAATGTGAGGTTACCCTGATCGCTTTCAACCTGAAATCCGCTTACCATCGCGAACAGAATTACGGCTGCCATTGTATTGCTAAGTATTGTTTTGATCTTCATTGTTCTCTCCTGTTTATTGGTTAGTTTTGGCTTTTACGCAAAGCCTCTCTCTTGCTTGACTGATAGAATACCCCTGCAGACATGACCAGTAATACACTGTTTCTCAGGGTCATCATCCCGTCAAATTTTCCATAAGAAAACCGCCCGAAGCACCCGCAGGCCAGGTTCCAGTTATTGAGCCATCCTAAGAGACTGATGCATACGAATACAAAACAAAGTCCCGTAATCGCAGCACCCGTCCACTTAGGCTTCACCTTTATCACCAATAGGATCGCTAATGTAACCTCTACCAGGGCGGTGAGATATACAAAAGCGATGGCTTGTTCATGAGGTAGGATCTCAAAAAAAACTATGATGTCCGATGTTTTCTCCGGATCTAAAAACTTAATTACTCCGGCAGCCAGGAACACTCCACCAATTATATATCGAATATACCTCTCGATCACATTCATCTTACCCTTAACCCACTTTAATTTAATATCCTAGAGGACAATTAAATCGGGATGACTATCGATGGCAAGAAGTTTTACTATCTAATTTTACGAGGCGCTTTTACAAGCCGTAAAAAAAGTTTTGAAAGGGTAAGATCAACAAGCAGCTAAGAACTAAGTTAAAGATCCTCACTCTATGCTTAGCTCCAGCACCTCCACAAAGCTGATCCCCTGATCACGATCGTAGCTGCTGCGGTAGAACTTTCCGTTCTTATAGGCATCGGGCGTGTCGAAGTAAATGAATTCATCATCCCCATACAACGGGTCGGTCTCCAGGGTGTCGAATCCCAGATAGTTGTAGTTCGCATCGAAGACCTCCACCCCAAAGTCGCGCCGGTCTCCCTCATCCCGGTAAGTAAAATTGACAATATCTTCTTCGTCTGTGATGAACAACCGGTTGGACCGGGACAGGTATCGGTAATTGGCCGGCTCTTCCATGCCGGGACCGATGAAACTCATATCATTCTGTTTACTGCTCCGCGGAACTTCTTCATATAATTTCCCTGCTTCAAATGAGCGCATGGAATCGGACTTTACCCACTGCCCTGACGTCGTATCATAGGATAGCTCATAGATCTGTCCGCGGTATACTATTGGTGCAGCCAGTGCCGTGTAATCATCGAGCATAACAACATTCAGCGGCCCGCTCCCGGCCAGCACATTCAGGGTCTGCTCCACCATCCCGGGATAGAAAGCGGATATCATCAGCATATCCTCATGCTGAGATCTCAGGGTATGATCGTATACATGACCGATCGCATGGTCTTCATCGGTGAACCAGCTGTTGCTGTGGAAACCCGCATAACCGTATCCGGTGGGTTGCAGCACCGGGTAGCTGAGATTGGATCCGGCCTGAATGGCGTTATAGGATACTCCCTCCAGGTCATAAACCAGCAGGCGCTGAGTATCCCTGGAAAAAATGTAGAGGGAATCCCCGCGTACATGCATCATGGTCACATCGGAATATTCCCCGGGCCCTTCTCCCGGTCCGCCGATGATCCTGTCAAAGCTTCCATCGGCCAGGTACTTCATGATCACGTTTCGCTGTCCGCTGTACATGTATACATTTCCGGCTTCGTCTGCATCCAGAAAGCGGATATTGGACATAAATGAATTCTCATTATCCGGGTCTTCATAAATAGATTGAACTCTTTCCAGACTGACATTCAGGCCGGGGTTATCCGGATCATTCTGCTCTTTACCGGAACAGGCCGATAGTAAAATCAATACTGCGATCACATACCGCATTCTCATAATCTTTATTCCTTATTTAAATTCATCAGGATGCTAGCCAATTAGTTTGTTGCTTGCAAATATAAATTTTTTCTTGAGTTACGGAAGGCAGAAGGCAGAAGGCAGAAGGCAGAAGGCAGAAGGCAGAAGGCAGAATATATTTATTTGATAATATTCAAGATCCTGAATCCCGAAAAACTATATGATCTGCTTGCGGAGACGGGCGACCGGCAGATTGAGCTGCTCCCGGTATTTACTGACGGTACGGCGGGCCACCTTATATCCTTTTTCCTGCAGGCGGTTAGCCAGTTCCTGATCGCTCAGTGGTTTACGCTTGTCTTCCTTGTCGATCATGGTTCCCAGCAGGTTCTTCACTTCACGGTTGGAAACCTCTTCCCCGCTTTCCGTTTCCAGTCCCTCGTTGAAGAAATACTTGAGTTCGTACACCCCAAAATTGGTCTGCACGTATTTTCCGTTTACCACCCGGGATACTGTGGATATATCCATGCCGATCCGTTCAGCAACGTCTTTCAGGATCATGGGCTTAAGGCCATCTCCGAATTTAAAGAAGTCTTCCTGCAGCACCACAATGGTCTTCATGGTATTCATCAGGGTATTCTGCCGCTGCTTGATGGATTCTATGAACCACTGGGCTGAATCGATCTTGCCTTTAATGAAGGTGTGGGCATTCTGATCACGGTCCTTCTTCTTTTTAGCCTTGATCTCATTCCACATCTGTTTATAATCCGGAGAGATCCGAAGTGAAGGTGCATTCCGCTGATTCAACTGGATGACGAATTCGCCACGATCGGTTTCCCCGTCATTATGTCCGCGCCAGTAGACCTCAAAATCGGGTTCGATATAATTCTGGGTCTCTTCCAATCCCTTGGAAACCGCTCCCGGCCGGGGATCCATATGACGGATGGCTTCGAATGCCTCTTTCAGATCCGCTTCCTCCACGTTGAACTTGGACAACAGTTTCTTAAAATGCTTCTTCTCGAAAGCGGCCCATGCATCTTTCAGGATCCGAATCGCCAGATCCTTCCCTTTGAGTGATTTCGGGGATTCCTCCAGCTGTATGATCAGGCATTCCTGCAGATCACTGGATGCGATCCCGATGGGATCCAGCTGCTGTATCTGCCGGCGTACCCGTTCCACATCTTTTTCCTTGATCAGGATGCCGTGATTGAAGGCTATATTATCGACCACTGCTTCTGCTTCACGACGAAAGTATCCGTCTTCATCCAGTGAACCCAGGATCTGGTCGGCTATAAGTTCTTCTTCTTCGGTAAGGTCCAGCAGAGCCACCTGTTCCTCCAGCTCTTCGAGCAGCGAGGTCTGATAAGGATTCGGCAGATCTCTCCACTCATCCATATCCGGATTGTAAGTGGTGGAATACTGTTCACCGTCATATTCGGTATTGGACTCAAATTCATCCCAGTCCACTTCATGTTCTTCCAGCGACTCCAGTGCTTCTTCACTTTCTTTGCTGTCCTCTTCCTCAGAACTGAGGGATTCTGTGATCTGCTCAGGTGACTCTCCCTCTTCCAGCACCGGATTCATCTCCAGTTCTTCTTTGATCCGCTGTTCCAGGGCAATGGTCGGAAGCTGCAGTAATTTGATATACTGCAACTGCTGAGGCGACAGCTTCTGCTGCTGGCCCAGTGACTGTCTTTGACCTAATTTTTGCCGGTTGCTAATCATTATTTACTACTTTCACGGATCTCCTCACAGGATTCGAGGAATTCTCTGTACCATTTCTTGCCGTATCTTCTTACTAACGGTTTCTCTAGGAATTCTGCCAGCCCCGTATCCTCTTTTTCCCCTTTTTTGCAGGCAGCTGCGCATAATTTAGGAACATATTCGTAATTCGCATAATCAAATCCTGCAATACGCTTCAGTCTGACCGGAAATAAATGGCAGCTGATTGGTTTTTCCCAGTTGAATCGTCCTTCAAAATAAGCTTTTTGAATGGTACAATATGCGACCTCATCCTGGTCATAATCAACGAAGATACATTCCGCTCCGTTTACACAGGATAATTCATAACCTGTTTTTTCAGTACCGACCACAACACCCTCTTTCTCTGCAACTTGTACGGCTTCCGGACGAAGCTCATCCTTCAGAAAACGATAAGCCTTATGCAGCACCGGGATCTCCTCTTTTGCCACCGGAGCTCCGGCATCACCCACCACACAGCAGGCGCCTTTGCATCGTGGAAGGTCGCAGGAAAACTTAGCCGTCGCGATATCATCTGAAAGTATGGTGTTCTGAACTTTGAACAAGGATCTTAGCGGATATAGGATTAACAGGTATTTCTAAGGATCCTAAGTTTAAATGATATTGGGGAGAATTCAGAATAGAAGGATTTAATAATAGTCGTGGGTTTTAAGCTAACATGGATTTACGAATCTGCTATTTTTTCCAGAGGATCAATAAAGAGATGATTAAATCCCATTATTCCTATATAATTCGGATTCATTGATTTAAACCAAGCCAGCAACATGAGACCGAATATATTCTTCTCTACCCTAATAGCCATTAGTCTGTTATTTGTTTCCTGTAACAACAGCCAGCAACAGGACTTCAAAGTTGATTACGAAAAATTCACCCTGGATAATGGCCTTGAGGTCATCTTTCATAAGGACTCTTCAGATCCGGTAACTGCAGTGGCCCTGACCTTTCATGTAGGATCTGCCAGGGAAAAAGAAGGTAAGACCGGTTTTGCTCACCTGTTTGAGCATCTTTTATTCCTGGAATCCGAGAATCTCGGTAAAGGCGGACTGGATAAGATGAGCTCCCGGATCGGTGGTTCCGGAGCGAATGGCTCTACCTCCAGAGACCGTACAAACTACTTCCAGACGGTTCCCAATGATGCACTGGAAAAAATGATCTGGGCTGAAGCAGATAAGGTGGGTTATTTTATTAATACTGTGACCGAAGCTGTTGTTGCCAAGGAAAAGCAAGTAGTGAAGAATGAGAAGCGACAGAGTTATGATAACCGACCTTACGGACATACTAACTATGTGATCACCAAGAATATGTATCCCGAAGGACATCCCTATAACTGGGAAGTGATCGGTTCTCTGGAAGATCTACAGAATGCAACACTGGCTGATGTAAAGGAATTCTACAATCGCTGGTATGTTCCCAATAACGCCACGCTGGTGATTGCCGGTGACTTTGATTTCGACCAGGCTAAGGAATGGGTACATAAGTATTTCGATGAGATCCCCCGGGGTGAAGAGATCGAGCCGCTGGAGGTACAGCGTGCTGAATTGAATGAGACCAAAAAGCTGATGTATGAGGACAACTTCGCCCGACTGCCCGAGCTAAGATATACCTGGGCCGGAGTAGAAAATTATCACCCCGACTCTTATGCCCTTAACATCTTATCACAGCTGCTCACTTCCGGGAAGAAGTCCCCATTTTACAAGGTTCTGGTTGAAGAGAAACAACTGACTTCTAACGCATCTATGTTCAACCGTACCTCTGAACTTGCCGGTGAGGTCGCATTAAATGTTCGTGCTTACCCGAATACAGATCTGGATAGCGTGGCATTGGCAATCGACGAAGCCTTCGCCCGATTTGAACAAGATGGTTTTACGGATGCAGACCTGGATCGTATCAAAGCAGGTATTGAGACCGGTTTTTACAATGGATTGTCCAGTGTACTCGGCAAAGCTTTTCAGCTGGCTCAGTATAATATCTTTGCCGGAGACCCCGGTTTTATCAACCAGGATATCAAAAACATCCTTGCCGTCACCAAAGAAGATGTGATGCGGGTTTATGACCAATATGTTAAGGGACAGGAAAAGGTGGTAACCAGCTTTGTACCCAAAGGACAAGCTGAACTGGCACTGTCTGATTCCGATATGGCGGAAGTGGTGGAAGAGCAGATCGTCATGGGACGAGAAGATGAGCAATTCACACTCCCGGAAGAGACCGAATATGAGCGCACCCCGTCCAGCTTTGACCGTTCTACAGAACCACCTTATGGGAATAGTCCAGAGCTTAGTGTGCCGGATGTTTGGAATGCCTCTATGGCTAACGGGATGACCGTTTACGGTATCGAGAATAATGAACTTCCTCTGGTCAATTTCAACATCCGCATCAAGGGCGGTATGCTGCTGGAGGATGAAGAAAAGATCGGTGTTTCAAATCTGATGGCTCAGCTAATGACGAAAGGAACAGCTAATAAGACTCCGGAAGAACTGGAAGAAGCTATTGATGAGCTGGGAGCGAATATCCGGGTGAATTCCGGTCGCCAGTATATCACTGTTTCAGCAACCACACTCAGAAAGAATTACGAGAAGACCCTGGACCTGGTAGAAGAGATCCTGATGGAACCCCGATGGGATGCAGCAGAATTTGAACTGGTCAAGCAAAATACCCTGAGCCAGATCGCTCAGATCACCGCCAATCCAAATGCTATAGCAGCTAACGCATTCGATAATCTGATCTACGGTGAGGAAAACATTCTATCCAACAACCCGATTGGAAGTTCTGAAAGCGTTGAGGCTATTACTCTTGATGATCTGAAATCATATTATGAAAGTAACCTTAGCCCATCGCTTACGGATGTTCATGTAGTAGGATCCATCAGTCAGTCGGATGTGCTTAATTCGCTAAGCGAACTGGAATCAGCCTGGACAGCAAAGGATGTCCGCCTTCCGGAACTTAACTTCCCGGATGCACCGGAATCATCCAAGGTCTATTTCTATGATGTACCGGATGCCAAACAATCTGTGATCCGCTTTGGTTACCTGGCCATGTCCGAAACGGATGAGGACTACTATCCGGCACTGGTCATGAATTATATACTCGGAGGGGGCGGATTTGCATCACGCCTTACCCAGGAGCTGCGTGAAGGAAAAGGATATACCTACGGGATCCGGTCCGGTTTCTCTGGGACTGATCTTCCGGGAGCGTTTTCCATTAGCAGTGGAGTAAGAACTAATGTTACTTATGAATCAGCTGCACTCGTCAAGCAAATACTCGAAGACTATCCGGATACCTTTACTGAGCAGGATCTTTCCACGACTAAAAGCTTCCTGATCAAGTCGAATGCTAGAGCATTCGAAACAGCCGGTGCTAAACTAAATATGCTGGAAAACCTAAGTGCCTATGGGTGGTCACCGGAATATGTAAAGGAAAGAGAGGCTATTGTCAATAATATGACCATCGAACGTATCCAGGATCTGGCTAATCAATATGCCGATCCGGACCGCATGATCTATGTAGTTGTGGGTGATGCCAGAACTCAGATGGATCGTCTGAGTCAGCTTGGCTACGGTGAACCGGTACTGCTGAACGGATACTTTAAAGAAGGAATGGATTAGTATTGAATCTTGAATCTTAAGTCTTGATAGGGTGACCTGTAAGTATTGGTCATTAAGAAAATCAATCATTCAGAATTTCTCATGACTCGCAGCTCATGATTCAAGACTATTATTTATATTCCCTCCAAATCTGAAATCGTTAAAAAACTTTGTTAATGAACTCCTTAGATCCTGCTGTAAAATCAAGAATTGATCAATGGTTAAACGGTAATTACGACGCTGAAACCAAAGCTGAGATTCGCTCTATGCTCGATAATGAGCAGTATGCGGAACTTACGGACGCTTTCTACCGGGATCTGGAATTTGGTACCGGCGGGCTGCGCGGGATCATGGGAGTCGGATCCAACCGTGTAAACAAATATACTTTCGGGATTGCAACTCAGGGACTCTCTAATTTCCTGAAAAAGAACTACCCTGACCAGCAGATCAAAGTAGCGATTGCTCATGACAGCCGGAATAATTCAGATACACTGGCGAAAGTAGTTGCTGATGTATTCTCAGCCAACGGGATCAAAGTATATTTCTTTGATGGATTACGACCGACCCCGGAACTATCATTTGCGATTCGGGAACTGGGATGCCAAAGCGGCGTGGTACTGACTGCATCACATAATCCCAAGGAATACAATGGATATAAGGCCTATGGACCTGATGGCGGCCAGTATGTAGCTCCTGATGATGCCAATGTTATGCAGGAGGTTCGTGATATCAACAGCATCGATGAAGTCCATTTTAACGGGAATGAAGATCTGATCGAAAAGATCGGAGAGGAGATCGATAAACAATATCTGGAAACGATCACCAGGCTCTCTGTATCACCTCAGGCTATAAAAGATCAGCATGATCTAAAGATCGTATTCTCCCCTATTCACGGGACCGCAGGAGTACTGGTTCCCCCGGCACTGCAGGAAATGGGCTTTACCAATGTATCAGTGGTTGAAGAACAAATGGAACCGGATGGTAACTTCCCGACTGTTGTTTATCCCAACCCGGAAGAAAAAGATGCCCTGGATCTGTCGCTGGAAAAGGCAAAAGAAATCGATGCAGATCTGGTAATGGCAACGGATCCCGATGCCGACCGAGTGGGTATAGCTGTAAAGAATACCGACGGTGACTGGGTACTGCTGAATGGTAATCAGACCGGATCGCTGTTGATCAATTACATGCTGACAGCCTGGAAAAAGCAGGGCAAGCTTAAGGGTGAAGAGTATATCGTTAAAACGGTGGTTACCAGTTATCTGATCGACCGGATTGCAGAAAACTTTGGAGTGGATTGCTACAATACCCTCACCGGATTCAAGTATATTGGCGAACTCATGACCCGGCTGGAAGGAAAGAAAAAGTTCATCGCCGGAGGTGAAGAGAGTTACGGATATCTGGTTGGTGAACATGTTCGTGATAAAGATGCCGTGGTCTCTGCTATAATGATCGCTGAAATGACAGCATTCTACAAAGATCAGGGAAGCTCTCTGTTTGAAGCCATGCTCGACATGTATATCCAATACGGACTTTACCGGGAAAAACTGGTCTCTGTAACCAAAAAAGGCAAATCCGGGGCTGAGGAAATTCAGCAGATGATGAAGAACTACCGGGAAAACACCCCTGCTCAGCTTGGAGGATCCAAAGTAGTTATGATAAAGGATTATAAGAGTCAGATACAAAAAGATCTGCGATCCGGAGATAGTACTTCGATCGATCTTCCGTCTTCCAATGTACTGCAGTTTATAACAGAAGACGGAGGGATCGTATCCTGCCGACCATCCGGAACAGAACCTAAGATCAAGTTTTACTGCAGTGTAAATACCAAGCTTATGGACCGGGATGATTATGCTCAGGTTGCATCCACTCTGGACCATAAGATCGACGCAATGATCGAGAGTCTGAAAAATTAAGTAAGAGCTTCAAAAGAGATTTTTGTTTTACCGGAAAACGAAACATTTTAGATATACGCTCTGTTGAATAAATAGGACGAAATTTTAATCCTAAGTATCAATTAAAGGAGAAAGTATATGAGTAAGGTAGATCGGGAAACCATTGAACGATTAATATCTCAAACTTCTGATACTAATATTTCGATCTTTATCCCCACCCATAAAACGGGAGCTGAAGGAAAACAGGATCCCATTCATCTGAAAAATATTTTAAGCGAAGTTCGGAACGAACTAAAGGCATCAGGATGGAAGGATCCTGACATAGATCAGCTATTCTCCCCGGTTCACATGCTGATAGAGGAAAATCAATTCTGGTTGCATCAGGATAAAGGACTGGCGATCTATTTCAACAAGAATCATTTTGATTACTTCAAGATCCCAGTCACCCCCAATGCGGATCATTATATCGCAGAGAATTTCATGATCACTCCACTGCTTGAGCTGCAGAATCATCATGGGGTCTATCATATTCTGGTACTGAGTCAGAATAAGACCAGAATGCTTAAATCTGCCCCGGATGAACTGACTGAAGTCGCTATTGAATCCGTACCCACTTCAATGGAAGAACATTTAAAATTCCATGTTGCGGAAAAAAGCCTGCAGTCCCATTCTGCCGGAAATGGAAACAATGCCGTATTCCACGGTCAGGGTGGTGAGGGAAATTCAGACAACAAGGAATTAAAACTTTTTCTCAAGCACATTGAGAATAAAGTGACCAAGTATATGAAAAAGGTAAATGGTCCGCTGGTACTTGCGGGTACAGATAAGATCGTTTCCTATTACCGGGAAGCCAACAGTTATTACAATCTTATCGGTGGATCTATTAAAGGTAATCCGGATACACGCCGTGATGAAGAAACGGAAGAAGCGGCATGGTCTCTGGTAGAGGCCTTCTTTCGTGAGGAGATTCAGAGTGATCTCGAGCGATTCAACAATCTCAGAGGCGGTGGACTGATCTCTGCTAATATTAAAGATATCGTAAGCGGTGCTTATTTTGGAAAAGTGGATACCCTATTCGTATCCATGAAGAATAAACAATGGGGAAAATTCGACCCTGAAAGTAACCAGGTTCAATTGTCCTCAGAAAAAACCGATGAGACGGTAGAACTTATCAACTTTGCAGCAGTTTCCGCCCTTAGAACCGGAAGCACACTTTATGGACTGAGTCCTGAGCAGATCCCGGAAACTTCAAATCTTGCTGCGATCTACCGATATAAGACCTGATCTTCGGGATTGCAGTAATTGGATATTGATTTAGGTTTTAAAAGTCCATAATAAACCCCCAAGGTCTTAAGACCTTGGAGGTTATTTTTTACCTTCAATTTTTTCAAGACGCTGTTTTAATTTTATTTAAGTAACATCCAGTAAAATTCAATTTGATATTATAGTAGGATGCATACATCCTATTCCACTTATCTCATTCAGCAACTTTCACATAGCCTATGTCTTCTCTTATTCTTAGCAGCAGGGTCTTGTCATTCGGCCTGCTTTTCCTCTTTGCTTCACAGCTGATCTCATGCTCTACCCTGGATGAGGAAGAAGATACCATAGCAGGCGTGACCGCCACATACGGAGGGTTTTTCTTAGTAACGGATAATTATTCGGTATTCAGACCCTGCATTCAGGCTGATGAAAGGTGGGAAGTCTCAGAAGTAAATGATGCTACCTATGCTGATAGTGTACTGAATTCACAACTGGAATTACCTTATGTTGAATTCAGTGGTACCCCTGGTGAGATCGGTGAGTTCGCGAATTTCTTTATCATCTATAACCGTCAATTTACACTGGACTCCGTCCTCACTATCCGTCCCAATAACGCTGACAATAAAGAGTGTGAACTGGACTCTGTTCTATTCTGACGCCCCCAGGCAGATCATTGCCTAGCGCAATTCCTTTTTAAGGATCTTACCTGTTGCACTCATCGGCAATTTATCCAAAAACTCGATGAACCTCGGATATTTATAATCAGCCATTCTTTCCTTGCACCAGCTCCGTAACTCTTTTTCATTTAGACCGCTCCCTTCTGTCTTTACAACAAAGGCCTTAATGTCCTCACCAAACTTTTCGTCTGGTACTCCGATCACTGCAACCAGAGATACCTCTTCGTGTGTGATCATAACTTCCTCGATCTCCCGGGGGTAAACATTAAACCCTCCCCTTATGATCATATCCTTGGTCCGGTCAACAATGTAGAAAAAACCATCTTCGTCCATATAAGCGATATCGCCCGAGTAAAGCCATCCATTCCTTATGGTTTCCTCAGTCGCCTCATGTTTTTTATAATAACCCTTCATCACATTATGACCCCGATAAATCAGTTCTCCTTTCTCTCCGGGGGGTAATTCCTGTTCATTCTCATCCACGATCATAACCTCAACCCCCCAAACCGGAGTACCAATTGACCCGATCTTTTTTCCTACATCCAGATGATTAAAGGTGACCACAGGCGATCCCTCCGACATTCCATATCCCTCTAGAATCGGAACATTGAACCGTTCTTCAAATTCGTTTAACACTTGAGCCGGCATTGCAGCACCGCCGGATGTAGCTATTTTTAATGAACGACTGATCTTCTTGTAATCTATATTCCCGTTATTAAAATGATTCAGAGCCCAGTACATAGTGGGGACCCCGGCAAATATTGTAACCTCTTTATTCTGCATAATCTGCAAAATTTCTCCCGGCTCGAACCGGGCTACCAGAATACAGGTTGCTCCTTTATATAAGCCTGCATTCATAAGAGTGGTCATCCCAAAAATATGAAACAAAGGTAATGCAATAAGAAGGCGGTCTTCTTTTTCAGAATTAACCAGATCACATGAAAGGATCGCATTCAATAGCAGATTTGAATGTGTAAGCTCAGCTCCTTTTGGCTTACCGGTGGTCCCTGAAGTATATATGATCAAAGCCGTATCTTCTGCTCCGGTTTGCCGGCATTCATAGGCCGGTGAACGCTCCTTCATTAAATCACTAAGGGTTTCTACTCCCTCAAATGGTGATTCCATGTCTGCAGCCGGCATAATCAGGAACATATTATGACACCTAGGTGCATCTTTAAATCCCTCATACCCCCTTTTTCCCATTGGAAGTTCATCATTGCCAATAAAACAAAAGTACGCTTTGGCATCACTGTCATTGAGGTGATATGCTACCTCGTCTTTTTTAAGCAGCACACTTAATGGAACAACTACCGCTCCCGTTTTCAGGATACCGAAATAGATCATCGGGAAATGAGGAAGATTAGGACAACTTAAAGCGACCTTATCTCCGGGTCCTATGCCCATTTTGTCTAAAGCATTTGCGATCTGATTTGCTGCTCCGTTAACCTGCGCATAGCTGAATTCCTGTTCGCCAAATACTATAGCTGTTTTCTGAGGAATCTTACGAGCATTGTTTTCTAAAAGGACGGATAGGTTTAACATAATATACCGGTTGATTAAGAAAGGACATTACCTAATCTAGGGTATTTTCCCTGCCGTGCAAATTCAGGGTATCGATCTTCCATGAACATCCCGAAATAAGACTAACCTTTGCATATTATTTCAGGGACTGGGTCTTGTTTGTGATGTCCTAATTCTGCTTTTTCCATTCAACTACTTATTCATTCAGAACTAATTATGAAGATCAAAGGGATATTTGAGGTTAAACTCAGCGAGCTTCCGGCACATGCCGAAGGGAAAAATGGAATAACACTCAACAGAATGTCTATTGACAAACTTTTTTCCGGTGACCTGGAAGCTGAAAGTAAAGGAGAAATGCTTACTGCTATGACTCCAATCCGTGGATCAGCCGGATATGTTGCTGTTGAACAAGTTCAGGGAACATTATCCGGGAAAAAAGGAAGCTTTGTTCTTCAACATTTTGGAATCATGTCGGGAGAAAATGAAAAACTGATCCTCGAAGTCATCCCTGATTCCGGAACTGATGAGCTCATGGGATTGAGCGGAACGATGAACATTATAAGAGAGGATGGTAAACACATTTATGAATTTGATTATACATTCGCAAAATGAGTCATAATTTAGATGACCAAGGATCGACCATTTCCGGATAGCGCAGTGACCGGATACATATTTTTATTACTCTCTAAGCGCAAATATCTTTCCGGCACGCTGTACTACCAGATCCCGCATCTCCAGTTCAAGCAGGCTTACCAATAGCTTTCCGGTATCAAGTTCCAGTTTCTCCGCCAGATGATCGATTTGTATCTGTTCTTCACTAAGACACTCACAGATCTGTTGTTGTAATCCATTAAGAGATTCTTTTCTCCAGTCCTGATTCTTTCGACTTAATGACGGTTTTCTTCCTGCCATTTTATTCTGCTTGTTATAGCCCGGTATCTCCTCCAGAATATCTCCTACCCCTTGTACCAGTTTGGCTGCACCTGTTTTGATCAGATAGTTACATCCGCTTCCGGAAATATTTTTTAGTGGATGAGGAACTGCAAAAACCTCCCGGTTCTGATCCAGTGCCTGTTCGGCGGTGATCATACTCCCCCCTTGCACACCGGATTCCACAATAAGCACACCAACACTCAAACCACTTACAATGCGGTTTCTCACCGGGAAATTTCCGGCATCAGGTTTTGTTCCTGGGGGGAATTCCGTGATCACAGCCCCTCCCGATTCTACAATCTGTTTTACCAGGAAACGGTTTCTTCCCGGATAGATCCGGTCAATCCCTGATCCAAGAACGGCAACAGTTTTTCCCATACACCTCAGTGCCGTATGATGAGCTATAGTGTCGATCCCATAGGCAAGTCCGCTGTTGATGCACATCCCCGCTTCACTGAGCTCTTTGCCTAAACTTACAGTAGTCTCCTTTCCATACCGGCTGGGTTCCCTTGTACCTACCACAGCAATACCAGGCAGCGATAAAGCACTGCGACTGCCCCGGATCCATAACAGCGATGGCGGATCAAATATTTGTTTTAGCAGCGGAGGATAGTCATCATCGGTCAGTCCCATCATCTTTATGCCTGAACTACTCAGCCGGTCCAGTACCCGTTCTGTTTCATCCCAGCGGTCAAAACTCAGAATGCTCAATGCAGAGGCCTGCCCGATACCTTCAATAACCAGCAGATCACCTCTTCCGCATTTGAATATCTCTTCCGGATCCTTAAAGTGATCCAGTAAGATTCGTATTCTTCGGGCACCTAAACCCGGAATGGTATTTAAAGCCAGAAGTGACTTTAATTTTTCCCTCCTCTCTCCCATACACTCTCTTGTTTAATATCCAATTACGAGAAAAGAGAAGGAAAATGAAATGACTAATTTTTCCGGGCAGAAGGCAGAAGGCAGAAGGCAGATAGGATTATTCTAAATCTTAAGAATGTATTATTGAATATTCAATTTTGCCTTTCCCTATTCTTCTTCGTCCTGAGCCTTTTCTTTAGCTTCCCGGATCATTTTCCACAGAACTTCTTTCAGTTCATCGATCCCGTGTCCGGTAGCGGAAGAGATCTCGACTACCGGAATATCATCATCAATATGATATTCCTCATCCATTTCAAAGCCGGGCTTCAGGTCCATCTTGGTAATAGCAAGAACTCTTGGTTTATCCAGAAGGTCTTTTCGGTAGGCTCTCAGCTCATTCAGTAATGCCTCATATTCATATTCGATCAGCTGGTCGGCTGCAACCATGAAAAGCAGCACATTATTTCTTTCAATATGTCTGAGAAATTGTATTCCAAGACCTTTCCCCTCATGTGCTTCTTCAATGATCCCGGGGATATCTGCCATTACGAAACTGCGGAAGTCTTCAAACTTAACCACTCCAAGATTTGGTTCCAGCGTGGTAAAGGGATAATCTGCGATCTTCGGCTTGGCATGAGACAATGCACTCAGAAGTGTACTCTTTCCTGCATTTGGAAAGCCTACCAGCCCTACATCGGCAATAAGCTTCAGTTCAAGCTCCACTACCCTTTCTTCTCCGGGTTTTCCCTCCTGAGCATACTGGGGAGTCTGGTTGGTCGCACTTTTGAAATGCCAGTTCCCGAGTCCTCCTTTTCCGCCTTTGGCAATCACAAGTTGCTGCCCGTCTTCGGTTACTTCACCGATACGTTCCCTGCTTTCTGCATCAAATACCACCGTACCCAGCGGGACTTCCAGCCTGATAGTCTCGCCGTCAGAACCGGTCTTTCGGCTCTTGGCCCCATGCTCTCCGGCCTTAGCCTTGATAAATTTTCTGTAGCGTAGATCCAGCAAAGTATTCAGCTGCTGATTTCCTACCAGCGTTACATTACCGCCATTTCCACCATCACCTCCATCCGGTCCTCCTCTGGGCACGTATTTCTCCCTGCGGAAGTGAAGTGCTCCGTCTCCGCCTTTACCGGCAGTTACATATATTTTAGCGTAATCTGCGAAACGCATGAATAGCTCCGTATTTGAGTCGGATGAAAAATGCTGTGCTGACCGGCTGATTTGTTCAAACCGGTCCTGAAAACCTGCTTATTCAGATCAGTCGTTCTTATGAAGTACCAGTTTTAGCAACTTGGTGAGCTTGGACTTCATTTTAGTTCTGGGAACGATAAAATCCAGGAACCCATGATCCAGAAGGTACTCTGAAGTCTGGAAACCTTCAGGAAGGTCTCTTCCAATGGTCTGTCTGATCACTCTTGGTCCGGCAAAACCAATCAAAGCACCCGGTTCTGCAATGTTAAAATCTCCAAGCATGGCAAAACTTGCGGTGACTCCACCCGTGGTTGGGTTTGTCAGGTAAGAGATGTAGGGTACTTTGTCTTCTTCAAGCTGAGCAAGTTTAGCTGAGGTCTTTGCCATCTGCATCAGACTAAGCACACTTTCCATCATGCGTGCACCGCCCGTCTGAGATATGATGATCAGCGGCATCTTATTTTCTCTGGCATGATCGATAGCTACTCCTAATCGTTCGCCTACTACTGAGCCCATGGATCCTCCGATAAAAGAGAAGTCCATACTGGCTACCACCAGATCGATCCCGTTCATTTTTCCGGTTCCTACACGACAGGCGTCAGTAAGGCCGGTCTTTTCCTGATACTCTTTTAGACGATCGGAATACTTCTTGCGATCCTTAAATTTCAAAGGATCGGTTGGCAGAATATCGGCTCCCAGCTCTTTGAATTTATTATCATCAAAAATGATGGAAAAATATTCTTTACTCCCAATGCGGAAATGATATCCGCTTACGGGATCAACCCACAGGTTGTCTTCGAGTTCCCGCTTATGTACCGTTTCGCCCGTAGTAGGTACTTTTACCCAAACGCCTTCCGGCATCTCTTTACGGGTTTCTGTCTGAATATTCTCGTCTTTTCTTTTAAACCAGGCCATAGTTTATATGAGTTTTTGTCAGTCCGCAAAATAAAGAATTAAGTCGTCAAATCTGAATCAGATTATAATCCGGTATTATTTACCTGACTGGAGGTGAGATAGTCGGATTCAAGGGCTTCAATACTTACTTTCCGGCAATGTTTCAGTCCCCTTCCGGTTTGGTGTAAATTGAGCATATTTACAGCGGAGATCACTTCCAGGCCAAAGGTTTCAACCTGATCAGGTAATCTTTCCCTAAACCGGAATATACCGGTCCCTCCGATAACATCATCCGTAGATATTTGTTTAAGTAACTGCTCAATTTCAATAATGTCTCCCTTATCATCCGAATGCAATCCCTGGCCCTGAAACAGCTGATGATAGACATGTTTTCGCCGGGCGTTCAATACAGCATGAATACGAACATTATCCTCGGCTTTAGATTTTTCGGCAACTCCTGCCGCAATAGAAGCCAGAGTATTATATGCATACACAGGAATTTCGGAATTAAAGAGCAGTCCTTTCACCGCACTTGCAGCTATTCTCAGTCCCGTATAGGAGCCGGGACCATTACTGATCAATAAAGCATCAAGGTCCTGAAGTCCAAATTGGCATTGCTCCATGAGTTCTCTTGTAAAAGAAAATAGTTTCTCAGAATGAACTCCCTTTTCCTCACTCCTTTTTTCATGGATCTTATGCTGATCATCCATAAAAGCCACAGAACATATATCAGTAGCGGTCTCTATAGCCAGGATCATAAATCAGTCTCAATAAATGAAGGATCTTCGATAATAAACTGCCAGTTACCTCGGTATTGCGACCATCTGCCATAAAATCTGACACTGTCTCCCGGACTCAGATCCTGAAAAAGCAGGGAATCAATATCGAAAGCGGGACTGTAAACATCATAGTTAATTCCTCCTACCATGAGCTTTTTACCTTCATCAATTCTGGCTCCCAGGTAAACATATTCATCATAGTATTCACTGACCGTACGGGGATCGGAGCTCAGAAATTGCTCTTCAGTCAAATACTCCTGGGGTAGATTGTATCGGACCTCGCGGGTTAGTCGAAGATAATCATCGGTTGTTGAGGGGTTCGATAACCGCATTCCTTTACCTTCTTTTAATTCCTGAATGGTAGCGTAGGTAAATTTCATACTAACCGGGAGGTGATCAGAATAACCGGACCCGTCGAATACCGATGACCATCGTTTCGGCTGCCCGGAGGTTGAGTAGGTATTAAAACCAAAATCTCCGACTTCAAATGAATTATCGATATAGTAAAGACCCCTTATATCATACATTCCTCCGGATACAAGAATATGCATCAGCGTCCCCCACTCGCCCCTGTAGGTGTCAGATCCTCTATCGGCCGGAGGCAGTTCATACCAAAGATTATATACCTTAGAAGTATCTGCTCTGGACACATCAATTTCATTGCCGGTTGAACCCAGCACATCGATTATGGCAGTTTCAGGAAAATAGGTTCGAATACGTTGATTAAAGTGGGAATTAAGATCTCCGGCGATCACAAAATCCACATAAAAGTTTTCCTTTCTAAGCTCATCGATCCGTTTTCGTAACACACCGGCATTTTGTTTCCTGATCTCTTCCATCTCTTCGCTTCCGGCCCCTGATTTCCAGTGATTGGTAAATACGATCAGGTCTCTTCCTTTAATATCCAGATGACTTTCAAGAATTGATCTTGCATTCTCTACCGGATGTAGGCGGGATTTATCTCGGTTAATCGGAAACCTCGAAAACAATACATTTTTTTGAACGGTAAGGGGTTCTCCATCTTCAGACATCGAATTACCGACATGTATCTGGTACCCTTCCAGGCCTGCATCTTCCATTCCTTTCAACAGTAATAATTCAGAGGGTAGGTCAGCGATGCGATCGTTAAAAGATTCACCCAGCATCTGTGAAAGACTCATATCTTCATAGTCTTCCAGAAAATCGGATGCTTCAGATTCTTCATATAGCATCTCACCGGTCTGATCACTCTCCAGTTCAACCATAGCAATGATATCAGGACCTTTTCCGTCATTGTACTGACTTACTACTTTGACGGTATTCCGGATCTTAGTCAATACATCCCGGGGTGTGTATTGAGAATTACCTTCACGGTCTTCGGGTTTATAATCATCAAATATGGCTACCCCGTCTGCATCAAACAGGTTTTCGACATTGTAGGTCACCAGGGTATAGATCTCTTTTTCTTCCGGGGTGTCGCTGCAATTACTCAGAAATAAAAGTCCCAGCAAACTAAATACAATCAAAGAGCATTTAACACTTCTCATCTTCTAAACTGATCAGGTATTTATTATTGGATTACTTAAGCTCGTTAATTACCAGCTGCCCGTTATTATAGATAGCCAAGGCACGGCCTTTAAGTTTTTTGTCCAGGTAGGGTGAATTCTTGGATTTTGACCGGACATTTTTGAGATCATAGGTCCACTCTTCATCCGTGTTAAAAACAGTTAGATTAGCTTTTTTGCCTTCTGCGATCTCCGGGTGCTCCAGGTTTAGAATAGTTCTGGGATTATAAACCAGTTTATCCATCAGTTGCTGAAGATCCAGCTTCTTTGTCTGATATAAACACATATTCGTGACGGGCCAGGCAGTGCCCAGTCCCAGAATTCCATTCGGAGCATAGATAAACTCTACTTCCTTTTCTTCGATCGCGTGTGGGGCATGATCCGTGCAGATCACGTCAATAGTTCCGTCTACCAGTCCCTCGATCATAGCATCCACATCGTCCTGGGTTCTTAGTGGTGGATGCATTTTAAAATTGGTATTAAAGTTCGTCTTCTCGATCTCTTCATCGGTAAGATCAAAGTGATGCGTGCATACTTCAGTGGTCACCTTTATGCCTTTTTTCTTCGCATCCCTTACCAGATCTACCGCTTTTCGGGTACTTATATGAGCCACGTGTACATGCCCTCCTGTGTATTCAGCAAGCAGAATATCTCTGGCGATCATGACTTCTTCTGCAATGCCCGGAGTTCCGTCCAGTCCAAGGCGGGTAGAGACTTTGCCCTCGTTCATGTGGCCGGGGCGGGATAACTTCAGATCTTCTTCATGATTGATAATAGGCTTTCCCAACATGGATGAATATTCAAGTGCCACCCGCATGACCTGAGAGTCAACAACCGGATCTCCGTCATCACTGAATGCGACTGCACCCCCCTCAGCCATATCGGCCATTTCGGCAATGGATTCACCTTTCCGGTCTTTAGTAACACACCCGATGGGATGAACATCAACCGGAAGCTTTTCAGCCTTTTTCCGGATAAATTCAACCACATCACGAGTATGAGTTGGAGGTTTGGTGTTTGGCATACAGGCAACAGCGGTAAATCCCCCAAATGCAGCAGCCCTGCATCCTGTTTCCACTGTTTCTTTATGCTCAAAACCGGGCTCACGTAAATGCACATGCATATCCATCCAACCTGGTGATATATATGCGCCTCCGAAATCATGGACTTCTTCACCCTTTTGTGCTTTCAGATCTTTGCCTAAAGCAGTGATCATTCCGTCTTCAATTCTTATTCGCAGGGTTTCTTTTCCATCGTGATCACGGCTTACCGGCCGTACATTTTTCAGCAGCATTTCAGGGATTTTTTGGGGTTTGTATTAAGACCATAAATATAGGATTTAATAAGGAGAGTTGAGACATAACATCCGGATGAATGTTGATGTATGATTAACTGAAGAGGAATATGATACGAAGATCAGGTTTCCAGAGAATGCTTCTGGTTAGCAGCAACGTTGTCTACGGTCCATTCTATGAATTCTTCCTGTTCATGCTTGCGAACTTCACAATCTGATACCCCGCATATTCTGCAGGAAAATTCCAGGCAATAATCCGTGTGCACAAAAAACTCCACCTTTTTACCGTATTTGCTTCGGACCAGGGACTCAAGTTCCTCAACTTCATTATGAGCTTCCTTCACATTCAGATACCAGGGCACCGTTAGATGGCAATCAATATGCAGTACACTGCCATATTTAATGATCCTCAGATTGTGCAGGTCGATCCAGTTTGATTTCCTGTTCGATTGCAGGTAATTGATCATTTCAACCAGCAATTCTTCATCCGACTCGTCCATGATCCCGGCTACTGCCTTTCTGAGAATCCTTAATCCTGTGATCAGTATGATCGAACCAAACAGAATAGCTACTGCTCCGTCAATCCAAAGAATTCCGGTTAATCGGATCAGAATAAGTCCTGCGATTATCCCCAGAGTCGTGTAAGTATCGGTGATCAGATGTTTACCGCTGGCCTGTAAAGCCAGAGATTTGTTTTTTATGCCGGTGTTCAGTGCCCATCTGCCGAATACATAATTGATGATCGCAGAAAAACTCACAAAAGCGATACCTATATCCAGACTATCAAGGGCAGAAGGTTCTATGAAACTTTGAATGGATTCGGAAATAATGAAAATACCGGCAATAATTATGAGCGTACCTTCAATGCCGGCAGAAATGAATTCTACCTTACCATGACCATAAGGATGGTTGTTATCTTTAGGCCGGGCAGACAACCTGAGACTGTACAAGCCTACAAAACCGCTGAATACATTCACAATACTTTCCAGACCATCGGTTAATATTGCAATGGAGCCGGTCAGATACCACGCTGTTATCTTGATCACAAAAAGAATAACAGCTACAGTAACAATGTACTTCTGAACTCTGATATTTTCAGCTGATGAAGTATGCATAAAAAAAGCCTTACTCTGAGCATCAAAGTAAGGCTTTCAAATGAATTGAAATATCTTATTTAATTATCCCCTTCACCCACACCAAGGTCGGTAGCCGGAGCCTCTTCAACGGTAATTCCAAGCTTGGCCAGCACTTTCAGGCTGATTTCCTCAGTTTCCGGGGCGAAAAGCAGAGCCTGAGCGCGAAAGACATGCGTATATCCTTCTTCTTCTGCCACCTGATTGATCGCATTCTGGATCCTTTCGTATAGGGGCGCGAGTAGTTCACTCTGACGCTGAGCCAATTGCTGCTCTGCGTTTACTTGAGCATTCTGAAGATCAGCCTGCATCTGTTGTAACTGCGTCTCTCTTGCAGTTCTTGCAGAGTCGGTCATCATACTTGCAGACTGCTGATACTGGGCCAGACTTTGTTCGAAGGTCTGATACTGATTCTGAAGGTTTCGGGAAAGGGTTTGTTCGTAAGTCTGTAGCTGCTGCTGAACATTCTGTGATTCCGGCATCTGTGCCAGCACATATTCTACGTTGGTATAAGCAAATTTAGACTGCGCAAATGCAGTAGTTGAAAAAGCAACTAAGATTAAAAACAGTAGTGATCGTAATTTCATAATTTATGCTTCGAGCTTTGCTCTGATTTTTATTCTTTCTTTCAGTTTTGATAACCGGCATTCATCCGGTATCATCAATCGTCCTAATATACGAACAATCTGCAAAGGTTATTATACAGATGCCTAAAGAAACTCCATTTCTATTTGATATTCCTTCAGTAAGTGAACTGACCCACAAGATTAAGGACCTGCTGGAACAGAATTTCGTAGACATACTGGTGGAGGGAGAGTGCAGTAATGTAAAGCAGAGCAGAAACGGGCATATTTACTTTGTATTAAAAGATGATACTGCACAGCTTCCTTGTGTGATCTGGCGAAGCACTGCCGAAAGACTGGGACTTGATCTCCGGGACGGGCAGCAGATCGTGGCCGGCGGAGACATCCAGGTTTATCCTCCTCACGGAAAGTATCAGATGATCGTAAGCCTGGTACAACAGGCAGGCATCGGAAAACTTCAGCAGGCATTTGAAAAACTAAAGGAAAAGCTTAAATCTGAAGGTCTTTTTGAGGATGATCACAAAAAACCTCTTCCTTCTTTCCCTCAAAAGATCGGAGTGGTGACTTCCTCTACCAGCGCCGCTTTTCAGGATATTCGTTCAACCCTTGAAAAAAGATGGCCGGTTGCTGAGATCCACCTGTACCATGCCAGCACTCAGGGTATGAACGCCGCACCTGAGATCGTCAAGGGAATCCAATACTTTTCGGATAGCGCATCGGTGGATGTGGTGATCATCGGTCGGGGCGGTGGGTCTCTGGAAGACCTTTGGCCCTTTAACGAAGAATCGGTTGCCAGAGCTGTCTATGCTTCGCGGGTTCCCATTATCAGTGCAGTTGGTCATGAAGTAGATTTCTCCATCTCTGATTTTGTAGCCGACTCAAGGGCGGCTACACCAACTCATGCAGCCGTCCTGGCAGTTCCTGATATCAATGAAATTCGCTTCCAGATTGAAGATTACTCCCGCAAGCTTGAACAACAAACGCTTGGAGCCATCACCCTATATAAAGAGCGGGTTGCTTCCCTTTCGAGGTCTCACGCACTCCGGGTGGTCCAGCAGAAAATGGAACAGGCAAAGAGCAGGATCACATCCTTGACTCAGAATATGGAATACCGCCTGTCTAACCGCATCCGGGATCATAAAGAGAAACTAACCGGATTCCGGCACATCCTTGAAATGAATGACCCTAATGAAGCACTTAAGAAAGGCTATGTCAGAGTATTGCAGGATGAGCGATGGATACGGAATATGAACGATTTCGAACGGAAATCCGATTTTGAACTGCAATGGGAAGACGGAAAGATCTCCTCGAAAGATCTTTAATCATATTTTAACCCAATAATATCATTCACATTATGAGAGCTATTCTGCTCACTTTATTACTGTTCCTTATAACTTCTTCAATGGTTGCAGCTCAAAGTTCTTCTGATAACATTCAGTTCTACGGAGATTTTAAGCTGGTCCATATTGGTTTTGATACCGATGCTTCCGGTCTTGGAGGCAATGATATCAATGGAATCCGATTCAGACCAGGACTCAGAATAACGTTTAATGATAATCACTCTTTTTCAGGACGAATGGTCTTACTTAAGACCATAGAAAAAGAAGACTTTGAATTTACCATAGCACCTAACGCCCCGAATGGTGGTGTTGGACTGGCTTTCGGAAGTCTCTCTTTCGATGAATTTTATTATCAGTATAAAGACGAAAAGCAGACCTTCAGGATCGGCCGCTTTCAGGAATCTTTCAAAGTGCTTTCGAATGCAGGAAGATCCATTGACCGCTTTCAGAGTAATGCAGTCTTTGTTCACTGGACCGACGGAATTTCGTATAACCGGGTGATCGGTAACCAATGGACCGCACAGGCGGTACTGGAATATCAGAACCGTGACCATATCAGTTATCCGTATTCCGGAAGGCTGGATTTCGGGGATAATGAGCACAACATGAATATGTATCTGGGGCTCAATAACCGGGGCCGGGATCAGTTCAACCTGATTCAGCGAGACATAGGGGTCTTCGTTGCTCCCAACGGATACTTCGGACCGGACGGATATGAGACCTATGCCAGTATCAGCTCCAGAGCAGTGATGGATCTGCCTGAAAAAGATCTTCTCAGAGGAGGTTCCTTTCGGATCGCTGGTGAATTAGGTCAGGTAGTAACCACTGATTTTCAGGACGGCACCATTGCCGTGATCTCTGCCGGAATCAATAATTTTGCAGACCGCCATGAATTTATGGTGGAATTTACCACCGGTGACCGTGACTGGCTGCATGCCTCTAACTATGCTCCGGCTACCGATGAAATGGAGATCCGATACCGGATATTTTTGACCGGTAATTTTCAGATGGATACCCGATACCGGGTCAGAGTACCACATAATGAAAACCTCCCCTATCAGTACAGTACCTTTATCAGAGCGACTTACACTTTCTAGATTTGAAATCTACCTGGCTAAGTTCTGTCTGCCTCTTTCGACAGAAGGAAAGGAACACCTGAAATGGGAAATATCTCACATTTTTTCTTACAGAATAATCCCCATAACGGGTACATAATGCACGGTCTTTCGTAATAACTATATCGTTATATTATCGCATGAAATTAAAACGCTCTTTACCGATCATTCTCTTTGTCCTGCTCTGCCTGATACTGGGCTATATTTCAGGTGATGTTACTGCTGATGCTATACCTGGCTGGTATCAGGGGCTGAAAAAACCTCATTTTAATCCTCCTGACTGGGTATTCGCACCGGTCTGGACCCTCTTATACATCATGATGGGCTGGGCTGCCGGCAGGATCTATAATTCAGGTTTTGAGAAACAGGAAGTCAAGTATGCTCTCAGTGCATTTATGATACAGCTGTTCCTGAATGTACTGTGGTCTCAGTTATTCTTTGGTATGAAAGACCCTTTTCTGGCGTTGATCGATATCTTTTTACTCCTGGCTGCGATCAGCTGGACCATGATCCGGTTTAAGAATATCGACAAGACCTCTGCCTACCTGTTGTATCCCTATCTGGCCTGGGTATGTTTTGCAACCATTCTGAATGCCTCCATTGTCTGGCTGAACTAAATTGTCTTAGGCAGCATTAAAAGAATATGGCAAAGATACCTGAATGGTTACAGCAGGCACGCAATGACTGGGAATACCGGGGACAAAAAAGACCTCCCTTCGCAAAGGAACCTGAACCCGGACAGGAATCGGTATGGGATTACCCACGACCACCGGCTATCGCAAAAGACAACCGGCTCGTAGAAGTTAAATTTGGAGATCAGATTATTGCCCGTAGCAGCAATACGATTCGTATACTCGAGACCGCGAGTCCACCCGCATTCTATATTCCTCCTGCAGACCTTAATTCCGGTTTACTTCGCAGAAGCAGCGGTTCATCTCTGTGTGAATGGAAGGGAAAAGCAGTGTACTGGAATATCATCACCGAAGAAACCGTGATCGATAAAGCAGGCTGGTCCTACCCGGATCCCTTCGAAGAATTTGAATCCTTAACCGGTTATCTCAGCTTCTACCCTTCCCGTGTGGAATGCTTCGTGGATGGTGAAAAAGTACGTCCCCAACCGGGAGGATTCTATGGCGGGTGGATCACCGATGAGATCGTAGGGCCGGTAAAAGGAGAAGGTCCACATACGATGTTATAATGCAATAGAAAAGGAATTGGTTAGTTATGCTGGAAGAAATATATCTTCACAAAATGTTCATATTCACTTGGTAGGTTTGTGCCAGTCGGTAATGAATTAAATATCAATAAAAACAATACATCCATTTTAAGACTATGAGATCAAGTACATTTTTACGTCCGCTATTAATTTTAGTATTAGGCCTGTTTGCATTCAACGCGTATGCACAGGATGTTGTAGAGGTTGTTATCGAAGGTAACGACCAGATGAGATTTAACCTTAATGAGATAAAAGTAAAAGAAGGGCAGACCGTAAAGCTGACCCTGAAGCATGTTGGTAAACTTCCTGAAGCAGCAATGGGACATAACTGGGTTCTTTTAACACCTGGAACCGAACTCCCGGCATTTGCACAGGAAGCAATGAAAGCTAAAGATAATGAGTATGTACCTGCAGGCAGCAACGCTGTGATCGTAGCTACTGAACTTATCGGAGGCGGAGAGGAAACAACGATCGAGTTTACAGCACCAGCAAAAGGTACTTATGACTTCATCTGCAGCTTCCCCGGCCACTATGCTCTCATGAAAGGTAAATTCATTGTTGAATAGTTTTTGTAGCAGTAAGTAGTAGATAGTAGATAGTTAAGGGTATTATTCATACCTCATATAGATCACTAATGCAGATCCCTGCCAGACCGATAATCTGGCAGGGTTTTTTTATATGATCAGTTCACACCCAATTACCTCATCCAATATTTTCATTGTCCTTTACCGAGTAATGAGGTTTCTTGTGAAATATCGTCCGGAACTAAAAGAAATCACGATTTGAAAGCAGACCCAAACAATCCCTGGTACAAAGTTGCTGAACAGATAATATGTTTCATATAGCTCTCCACTTTATTGTTCCATTAGTAACTGCCCGGATTTTTTATTCATACAAAGCAGGTTTAGCCTTCATTATTATGATCGCAACTATGCTGGTGGACCTGGACCATCTTATGGCAGACCCTGTATATGATCCCGCCCGTTGCTCCATTGGGTTTCATCCACTGCACACACTGCCCCTAATTACGATTTATTTACTGATGTACACCCTTCCGTTTTTCATCAGAAGCAAGCACCAAGAGAAAACGCACTTCGGCCCTGCAATGATCATTCAACTCACCGGGCTCGGACTGCTCATTCATATGGCTCTGGACTGGCTCGACTGCCTGGTCTGAAATCAAACCGCAGGCATACGGCTCAATCACCCTACCCTGAACTTCAGCTCCTCAATTGTGCCCAGGATCTCATTACGATCCATCTCACGATATCTTTCCGGTAAGAGTTCTTTAGATGTACATTCGATCACCGCGTTTAGCGTCTGAAGTTCTACTTCTTCCGGATAAGTTGGCGGAATAAAGTCTGCCAGTGCCTCATCAAGGATCTCCGGAGTAACCGTTTTACGACCTTGTGCAGCTGCACGGAATTTAGCACGGGTCAGTGCAGCTTCCATATCGGCACCCGAAAAAGTCTTCATTCCCTGTTCGATCATCGCAGGAATATATTTTTCCGTCATTTTAAGACCGGTCTTTTTAGCCATAGCCTCATACAGCTCTATCCTTTCTTCTTTGGTATGAGGAGGAAACAATGCCAGGTGCTCTTCAGCTCTACCCTGTCTTTTGAGGTCAATAGGCATCAGGTCCGGACGGGCCGTCATTAAGAACCAGATGATCCTTCCACGGTTTGCGGTATCACTCATGAATGTTGCGATCTGTGAAAATACCCTGCTGGATACCCCGCTGTCACCGCTGGCATTTCGGTCACCCAGGTAGGCATCCGCTTCATCGATCATCACTGCAACAGGTGCCATGGCTTTCAGGAGAGTCAGGATCTTTTCCAGATTTCCTTCGGTTACTCCCTGCCACTGGCTGCGAAAATTCTTCAGCTTGACCATCGGAACACCGATATCATTGGCAAAACAGGTAACCAGGAAAGTTTTACCGGTCCCTACCGGGCCGCACACCAGATAACCCATCGGCATTACATCCTGCCGGCCGTTCTTGAGAGCCACTACCGAATGCCGGAGATGTTCTTTCACGTGTTTGTGGCCCGCAACATTATCCAGTGAATAGTCAGTCTCAACAAATTCCAGAAGCCCATATGCTTCGGCCTCGATAAGCTCTTTCTTGTTCTCTGCAAGCCCTTCAAAGGTGATCACTTCTTTGTTTTCACGTGCATTAGATAACACACTTCGGATATTGACATAATTAAGACCCGCCGTTTGCTGAGCCAGCACCTCCGGACTCACTTTAGATAATTTCTTCAGATCCTCATCTTTTGTCTCATATTTGATGAAGTCCAGTCTATCATCCAGTCCGGGAATAGAGATCTTGATCTCGGTAGCATAAGGATTCTGAACGATGGTCTTGTTAAGGTCTGACAGATTCTCAGAAATGAGCACGGTGGTAAAATCAGAGGCAAGGAACATCGGATCATGAGCCCAGCGAGATAAATAGACCATGGAGGTACGATCCTCATTCCCGATCGATCCTGCATCACTCATAGGTATGATGGTCTCTGCGAAATCGATAATTAGTGCAATGCTTTTCTTCTGATCCAGACGGAGCCTGAAATACTTCTCCAGCAGCGACATAACACGTACAGGATCCTTAGGCATCTTCTGGGCATACTCGGTCCCCACAAGGCTGTCTCGGCCGGCTATGGCCTGATTGAAATCTGCCTGAGATTCTTTATCCCGGAAATAGATACCGGAAGCCCGGTCATAAAATATCACAAAATCACGCGCTCCGAAGAACTCATCCGACAAAAAGGTCTTCAGCCGGTGAAACTGAGTTCCTTCGTCGGTTTTTAGCGGCACCATATCGTGCACGTTTCCATGAAGGATAAACTGATTTATCGTTCTGCTCAGATATTTTCTGGCAAATTCCTGCGACCAGGCTGGATAATGATCAAACATACTGAATTTGATTTCGGTTGAAATTGAGGCCTGCCACGGAATTTCGTACCCTAAAGCGACCTATTCTATCAATATTAGTTTAACCGTTTCGATGCGACTTGGAGTAGCCTTGGAGATGATAAATTTCATACCCTCCAGCAGGATCTCCTCATTTACTTTTGGAATGCGCCCTAAATGGTTAATTATGAATCCCGCTACGGTATCATACTCAGAAGGTTCCAGCGGGATCTCAATTTCTTCAAATTTCTCTACCAGATCTTCGATCTCAATACTCCCGCTTATCACAAAAGTATTGTTTGAGAGTTTCTTCATGAACTCATCTTCCACATCGTATTCATCCTGAATGTCACCTACCACTTCTTCGAGCAGGTCCTCAATGGTAACCATCCCGGCTGTTCCTCCATATTCATCTAATACAATAGCCACCGACATGTTAGACTGTCGAAATTCGGTCAGGAGATCTTTTGATTTCTTTGAGGAAGGAACCAGCTTTACCGGTCGGATGATCTCATAGAGTGTTTTCGGTTTGTTGAAGAAATCGTGTGCAAAAACCACCCCGATTACGTCATCAATAGTATCTTTGTAAACCGGAAGCTTGGAATGCCCCGATCGTATGAAAAGATCCAGTACATCCTCTATCGGAGTATCTTTTTCGATCGCCTCAATATCGATCCTTGGGATCATCGATTCCCTTACCCTTTTATTGGAAAGCTCCAGTACATTATGCAGTATCTCAGAGTCATCTTCATCCAGGTCTTCTCCTCCACCTGAATCTCTGAGTTCTTTGAAGATCAGTTCCACATCCTGGCGCCGGAAATAGTTTTCTGCCTTTTCAGAGTCCGGTACCAGAAAACGGATCAGTACGTTAGACGAACTGTTAGCAATGGCGATAAGAGGTCTCAGGAGGTAATAACACATCCTGAGCGGTAAGGCTATGATCTTAACCATGATATCAGCCTGTGCTCTGAAGATCGCTTTCGGTAAGATCTCACCGAAGAGCATAATGATCACCGAGGCGATGATGGTTTGAATGGTAAGAACCTGCAGATCGCTGGGGATAACGCCGAACCACTGATCAGAAATTTCCCGGATAGGCTGAACCAGAAAAAGCGCCATGAACGTCGCGTAAAGTACATTCACAATATTATTTCCCACCAGTGTGGTGGTAAGGAAGGTTTCCGGATTACGGGTGAAGAACTCCAGTGCATTGGATATAGCATTGGATTTCCGCGATGCTACTTCCAGCTTCAGCCGGTTCGCAGAAACAAAAGCGATCTCAGAACCCGAAAAGAAACCGCTTAATACAATGGTCACAACGATCAGGAGCAGTTCCGTCATTACACTACTCCCGTTAATGAATGGTTAACAGGGTCGGTACTCGAAGGAGGCTCGTCTTTCATTCAGAGATCAGTTGATTATTATTTACCGGAAAAATCAGGCTTTCTTTTCTCAAGAAAAGCACCAGTTCCTTCCTTAAAATCATCAGTAGCGCACAATTCTCCAAAAAGTTTTGCTTCTGATTTGTACCCCGACTCTTTACCCGCCTGATTCACCGCCAGAATTGCATTCCGAACTGCCAGTGGGCCTTGTTTTTGAATAGCAGCCATCATCTTTTCGGCATCCTCAAGAGCTGATCCTTCAGAAACTGAATTAACCAGTCCGATCTTCTCAGCTTCATCGGCCTTAACGAATCTGCCGGTCATTATAAGCTCAAGCGCTTTCGCTTTACCCACGGTCTCTGTCAGACGCTGCGTTCCCCCATATCCGGGGATAAGACCCAGACTAACTTCCGGGAGCCCCATTACAGCATTCTGATCAGCGATCCGGATCTGACATGAGAGTGCGAGTTCACATCCTCCGCCGAGAGCATAACCATTGACTGCAGCGATCACCGGAATGTCCAGATCTTCGATCCGCTGAAAAATATCCTGACCTTTGCGGGATACGTCTTTTCCGGTTTCTTCATCCAGTGAACTGAGTTCCTTGATATCTGCCCCGGCCACGAATGCTTTTTCTCCGGTACCGGTAATGATCAGTCCTTTTATATCCGCGTCAACTTCGATCTGATCAATAGCCTGATCCAGTTCATCGAGGACCTGACTATTCAGTGCATTCATCTTGTCAGGCCGATTGATGGTCAGCCGGCAAATACCTGCTTCGTTCACCTCAAGCAAGAGGGTCTCGTAGGTAACATCCATAAATATCTATTCTTTGACTTTCTTAGAAGGTTTTGTTTCCGTCTCGGTTTCACCGGTGAGTTCATCCAGGATGGAATCAAAATCCAGATCATTTTCCCACTCGGTGGTATACTCCGGTAAGATATCCTGATCCAGGTCATCAATCAATTGTGAAGTTTCCTCTACTTCGGTAAGCAGATTATCCAGCTGGAACCCGATCTCCTCAGGGTTACTCATGGTCATGGATTGTTCGTAGATATATCGGACGGCATCTTCTATGGTCTCAAGATGAGTTTCGCATACCAGATACTTTTCTTTGGCCACATCAAATTTCTTAAGGCGTTTTTGCATGATCGCTACCCTGCGGGCTTTGGTGCGCTTAAGCTTTTCTGACTCAGTCTGTTTGATCTCTTCGATCTGCCGGATCACTTCTTCCTTAAGATTACTTTCCAGGGAAGTATTAAGATAGATCTCATAACGTTTGATCAGATCCAGTAAGGTGAGGTAATTTCCCAGAAGCTCTTCGATCTTCTTACCGATATTATCCAGGAGTCCCTGAGAGCTGTATGGCAACTTCTCAAAATTTTCCTGCACCAGTTTAGCCAGGTGTTTAAGTACCAGAAACCTTTTTTGTGACTTCGGATCGAGCGACTGAAATAATTCTTTTTCATTATTAGCCGCATGACGTTCCTTGATCTTCTTGAGTTCAGCTTTTTTCCGGAACCGGGGGAGTTTAGGTACTATTCCCAGATACATCAGCTCCAGGCCGAATACGGTAGTAAGTAAGAGACTTGAAATATCTCCGATGTCACTTACCAGAAAGGCTGTGAGTGTGGATACCAGCAGAATCCCCAGATTAATGGGGTTCATAAATGCTTCCCGCGTATAATTTATATTCAGTTCGTCTGTCATGAATTATCTTCTGATGATTTTTCATCACGGGGATGGTCTTTTTCCTTCCCGATCGTTTTTTCAGCTCTGATCTCTTCGGCATGTTTTTCAATTTCAGAATATAACATGCCCATTTCAGCCTTAACCTGCTTCAGAGTCTGCTTTGCTTTTTCCTTTTTAAGTTGCTGGTCCAGCTCTTCTGTTTTCAGTTTTGAACCTGCATCCGTTCCCTCGTCGTCAAGACTGTCCATGGCTACGTCCAGTCTTGCTTCAACATGAGTTACCTTATCACGAACTTTACCCAGGAACTCATCCACAGATTCAAGCAGACTGTCGGGATTCATATTCTCGACCGCTTTGGCGATCTTCCCCTTCTGCTCGGCCTTGCGGAGCCGTTCTTTAGCCTCTTTGATACGCCGATAATGATCTTTGTATTCCTCTTTGAGGCGTTCTCTTTCTTGTTCGTTCTTGCTGCTCATAATGGTGATCAGGAACCACTTTTCTCTTTATTTCCAACGGTTTTACCGGATTCTTTTTCTGCTCCGGCTTCTTCCTCTTCGTCCATGCTGATGGATCCGCCTTTGGTACCTTCGTTCATTTCCATTTTGAACTGTTCTACCAATGATTTGGCCCGGATCTTCTCTGCATTAGCTTCAATTTCCATGGTCTCGGTATCAATAGAGTCGAGAGCGATCTCCATTCGAGCTTCGTTTTTAGCTGCTTCCTCATTGATCCTGGAGATCATTTCGTCATGAGTCTGATCGATTCCTCCCACTTCAAACTGTTCAAGTGTATCCGCTATCTTAGACTGCCATTCTGCTCTTTCGCTTGCACGAAGGGCTTCTTTAGCCTCCTGGATCTTGCGGTCTTTTTCACGCATGAACACCTTTTTCACTTTAAGAGCTTTCTCGTATGCCTTTTCGGCAAAAACCAGCTGCTCCTTGGTCGAATTATAATTTTCTTTCGCTTTTTCCAGCTGAAGGGCATAACCCTCTGCAATATCATCGCGATTGGCCTGAATGGCGGATTTGATCTTGGCGGTCAGATCTTCGATCGCTCTTGCATTTCGATTCGCTTCTTTTTGTAAAAGCATGAGGTTTGCTTTTACTGTTGCGATATTCTCATTCATCTGTGGTATCTGATCATTAAGATCCCGAATATTTTGTTCCAGTATCAGCTTTGGATCTTCCATGGAACTGATAAGGCCACCGAATAAGGATTTGATTGCGCGGATAAATCTTTTAAACATAATGCTTTCTGTTTGTTTTATGCCCTAATTAATTACCTCAGAACTAAATTAACTGATTATTCCGGTAATTCAACAATTTTAAAGCTCAAATGCCCTAATACCGTCTTTATCTATTACGTGACTAACCAGATCTTCTTCTTTTGGTTTTGTTTCTGTTATGACAACCGCTTTTGTCAATATTTCGACTGCTGTTTCCATAACTGAGGGCTTGTTCGTATATCCTGTTAAAATTGTTTCACCTTTCTTTACTTTATCCCCCAGTTTCTTGCCAAGCCTGATCCCGGCTACAGGATCAACCGCATCTTCTTTCTTTTTTCTGCCTGCTCCCAGTTCAAGGGAAGCCATACCGATCTGAAAGGAATCGATCTCATTTATATATCCATCTTCAGGAGATTTTAATTCAAATTCAAATTTCGCTTTCACATAAGAGTCAGGATCCCGGATCACCGATATATCCCCACCCTGTTCATCCACTATGTCCAGCCATTTCTGAAAAGCTTCTCCGTTCTGTACCTGCATCTTGCTGATCGATATGCCTTCATTTACTGATTCAGCACGACCTCCAAGATAGATCATGGTTCCGGATAACAGATGGGACAATTCGAGAATATCTTCCGGTCCCTCTCCATGTAATGCATGAATGCACTCTTCCACTTCCAGCCAGTTACCCACACTATATCCCAGCGGCTGATTCATATTAGTGATATAAGCGACGGTCTCTTTGCCAAACTCAAGCCCTATATCCACCAGCGTCTTTCCGAGTTCCATGGCGTCTTCCTGTTTTTTCATAAAGGCACCGGATCCATATTTGACATCCAGAACCAGCGCATCGATCCCCTCCGCAAGCTTCTTGCTCATAATACTTCCTGCGATCAGCGGTATGGATTCTACGGTAGCGGTCACATCTCGGAGCGCATAAAGTTTTTTATCTGCAGGTGCGATCTCTTTGGTCTGCCCGACCAGTACCAGTCTATGTTTATCAATGATCTCCTTATACCTTTCCAGATCAACATCTACCTGAAAACCCGGTATAGATTCCAGTTTATCAAGAGTACCTCCGGTGTGGCCTAAACCTCTACCTGATATCATAGGCACGGGTACACCGGCACTGGCAACAATAGGAGCAAGAATTAATGAGAGTTTATCTCCCACTCCCCCGGTAGAATGTTTGTCTACTTTCTTTCCTGGTATCATTGATAGGTCAACAATGATCCCCGAGTGCAGCATGGAGCGTGTAAGTTGAGCCGACTCTTCTTTGTTGAGGCCGTTCAGATAGGCCGCCATAGTGAATGCGCTCATCTGATAATCAGGCAGCTCTCCAGACGTATATCCCTTTATCAGGTAATCAATCTCAGAGCTACTCAAGGATTCCCCGTCGCGTTTCTTTCGAATTATGGATACTATGTTATACTTTTTACTCATGCTGCAATGATAGGATAAATAAGCCTTATAATCATAGATAATAACATCGTGATCAAAGTATTAGCAGACAAGAATTTATACAAGCTCAGCTCATTCATACCGGAAGAGATCGATCTGCAGTTGTACGATCCAGAGGATGATTGGGACATTCCCCCGGATTGTGATGCGTTACTGATACGCACAGTAAGTCCGGTGAATCCGCAGACGCTTCCGGAGATACCCGGTTCTCTGAGTTTTATTGCAACCGGTTCGTCCGGTACTGATCATATAGATACCTCTTACCTCAAGCAGAATAACATCAGCATACACGATGCCAAGGGCTGTAATGCCCGGGCAGTTGCAGAATACGTGATCACCGCACTTCTTTTATGGGCGGAGAAAAATGACACCTCTATATCAAATAAGACTATAGGAATTATTGGCTGTGGGAATGTCGGAAGCACGTTAGGCAGGATGCTCGATTCTTTCGGGATCGCTCATACAGACTATGATCCTCCCCGTGAGATCAGTGACCTGATCTTTAAAAGTGCAGCACTCGAAGAGGTGTTGGATGCAGATATTTTAAGCTTTCATACTCCACTGGTTGATTCCGGTCTGTACCCGACCCATCACTGGCTCAATGGCGATAAACTGGAAGGGCGGAAGTTTGACTGTATTATTAATTCTTCACGCGGTGGGGTTACTGATGAATTAGCTGTTCTGGAAGCTTATGATCGCGGAAGGATCGGATGCCTGATCACAGATGTCTGGGAAAATGAACCTGAACTTAATCAGGATATGCTTGAGCACTCCTTCATTGCTACTCCGCATATCGCCGGCTATTCTGAACAGGCTAAGCTTAAAGCTACCATGATGATCTGTGAAGCCCTGGCTGAACATTTCGAATTGACTTCTGTTCGATCCGATCTGGTCGAAAAGAGCATAAAAGTTGAAACCAGTGACATAACTGAATTGTCGGAGCTGCTCAGGATAATTCACCCGATCATGGAATACGACCATAAACTAAGGGCCATTTCACTCGAAAATGACAGTGATAAGCTTTTCAGAAAACTACGTACCGGCCTTCCCTTCAGGTATGAATACCAGAATATTAAGATGGACCCAAAGGTACTGGACCAATATCAGATCTTGTATACATTGGGGTGTAAAAGTTACTGAACATTTACCGGTATCGCGGTGGCCTGCCAGTTTATGACCTTCCACTGGGCCCCTCGCCTCACCAGTACCCCACTGTTATAGTAAAAGCTCTTGGGTGCATCCGGGTCATTCTGCGGGGTAGCAACCAGTGTAAATGTGAGCACCGCAGTGTTTCCGTAAAACCTGACCTCCACATCCTCTGAAGTGTAGAGTACCGCCGGTTTTTCACTGACTTTATGATCTTCAGTATATCCGGCCATTATTTCTTTTTTGCCTCTTCTGGTACCAGATGAGCTGGTATAGATCAGGTCTTCAGCCCAGAATCGATCGTGAGCTCTCGGGTCATCAATAGATGCACCGTATAGAAAATCATCCAGTAACTGACGAATATTTTCTGCCCATACTTTTTTAGTAGAGGTTTCATTTTGTGCATAGATGCCTGAACTGAATAACAGTGCCATTAAGAACGGAAGGATCAGCTTTTTCATTGGATTCAGATAATGGGTTTATCAAATAGTATGCAGGCAGTATCGGAAGTTTTTTTATCAAGTTCATCCAGACTTAATCCAAATAATTCTGCCAGTTTCTCAGCAGTATATTTCATGAAAGAAGGTTCATTCCTTTTCCCTCTGTTTGGTGCCGGCGAAAGATAGGGAGCATCCGTTTCAAGGACCATTTTATCGAGTGGAAGTTCTGTTACTGTCTTATCCACACCCCCGTTTTTAAAGGTCACAACCCCGCCAATGCCTAAATGAAGCCCAAGGTCGATAGCCCGCTTTCCTTCATCAACCGTTCCGTTATAACAATGCCAGATCCCTTTCAGGCTTCCGTCCTGCTCTTCCTCAATAATATCCAGCATATCAGAGGTGCTTTCACGGTTATGTATGATCACGGGCTTATTTGATTCTCTCGCAGCCTTGCAATGTAACCGAAGACTTGTTTTCTGATTGTCTATGTGATCGGTGCTCCAGTAATAATCCAGTCCGGTCTCACCCACACCCAGGATGTCCGGTTGCTCTACCCAGTGCATGAGCGAACCGTAGAAATCTTTTTCCAGCTCTTCGCCTACATCGCAGGGGTGTAACCCTGCCATTTTATGGAATGCAATTCCTTCATATTCAAGGTTGGCCATCTGTGCAATCGAATCCAGATCTATAGCTGGCATATATATATCCGTTATCCCGGCATCCACTGCACGCTTCATAACCTCATTTCTATCTTCATCAAATTGTTCAAGGTAGATATGTGAGTGTGTATCAATCATACTTCTCTGATAAATAATTATGTAATTCTTCAATGGGCCGACCGGTGATCTTTCTGATCTCTATGCCCTTCTCATTAGCTATTTCCCGGATGATCTGCTCATTCAACAAAGCAATGCTTCCTATAAATCCCCAGCTGAGATCTGAAGCAACATCTTTAAATTGCCTGCTTACTTCTTCTATAAACTCGCTGACCTGAGCCTTTACTTTCGCCCGGAAATACTCATTATCGTAAAGTGGTGCCATTTTTTTATATAAAGAAGCCACATCGGTACGGCTGACCTTATCATTCTCCAATTTATACAAGTATTCTTCAGGACTTCCCTCCAGCAGAATCTCTACGGCATTTCTGACTTCTTCCGGTGCTGCCATATCAGCCACATCTTTTATGATTGCAAGGATGATCGCTGCCCCACCGCCTTTATCCCCTTCAGGAAATACTTCCGCTTTCATTTGTTTAATGAGCAGGCCGCCCGAATAGATCCCGGCATTGGACCCGGTTCCCAATATACATGCCAGTCCTTCATCGTCTCCGAATAAAGCTATACCGGCTGCTTCAAGATCTGTGGAAACCTGGATACTTGCTGTTGGCATTGCATTCATAAAGCACTGCATGATCCGGTTCTTCATCGAGGGATCTGCACATCCGGAGCCATAAAAAAGTACCTCAGCCATTTCACCGGTCTCGAGCTGAGGAAAGACCTCTTCCTTCAGGATCGCGACGATCTCTTCATCACTAAGTAAATGGGGATTAAGTCCGGCAGAACTGAAAAATTTTACTTTCCCGTTAGCCGTTGAAGCCCAGTCCGTTTTTGTTGCACCACTGTCCGCGATAAGTTTGTACATCGGCGATTAATTAATTAAGATTCTGCATTGATTCAGACCATATAAAACCGGGATAATATCAGCCAGCACATGAATTTAAGCTATACCAGTTACTTAAAGGTAGACGAACTTCTTGAACTACAAAAACTTCAGTCTGAACCGCCGGAACACGACGAAGTACTCTTTATAATAATACATCAAACCTATGAACTGTGGTTCAAGCAGATCCTTCATGAGTTTGACAAGGTAAGAAAGGATCTGGAAAACGGTAATACCTGGGCGGCTATGAAGACCCTGCGCCGAATTCTTACCATTATGAAAACTCTGGTTTCTCAGATCGATATTCTGGAAACAATGACCCCTCTGGAGTTCAACAGCTTCCGTTCTTTTCTGGGTCAGTCAAGCGGATTTCAGTCTCTGCAGTTTCGGGAAATGGAGATCCTATGCGGTCTGCGGTTTCCCTTAATGAAAGAAGCACATGAGAACCGGCCTGACCATATCAATAAACTTGAGGAGAGGATGAATGAGAGAACTCTTTGGGAAAGCTTCTGCCAGTATGTGAACACTCGAGGATTCTCTGTGAATGCTGAAAGAATAAATGAAAAAGGATTGATTCATGAAGCAAATGATGAAAATCAGCAGGAACTGATCAGAATGATGCGCAGCGATCCAGAGGCAGCATTACTGGCTGAACTGTTCGTGGATTTTGATGAAGGTCTCCAGGAATGGAGATACCGTCATGTGAAAATGGTTGAAAGAACCATTGGAACTAAGAAAGGAACCGGTGGATCGGAAGGAGCAGCCTACCTTCATAAGACTCTGAATCATCAGATCTTTCCTGATCTTTGGCAGATACGAAAGGCATTTTAGAAAAGCTTTAACCAATTTATTCAGATTAGGTACGAGCATATTCTTATTTTTGGGAATTAGCGAGCACTTTTAAGCATTAGCAATTGCAGACTCCCAAATTTCAACCATCACAATTCTGATATGTCCGATATTGATTCACTGGCCAATAAACTTATTCCGCACTACTCCCACTTTGATGTAGGCAACCGTTTACTCTTTACGGGACACTCTCACCAGGCATGGCCCGATGTTGCACGAGAAGGACAACTGGAATATTATGATGTATGCGCCAGGGATGTAGATAATAAGTGGAACGAAGCGTTTGAGAAAACAGAGGTCCTCAGAAATTACCTGCGTGATTTTTATGATGATCCGGATGCTTTTTACTGCCGGGAAGAAAGCACCCATGTTTTGTTTGTGAGCTGGCTTTCAAGTATGGACCTCAAAAATAAGCCAAAGATCATTTCCACAGATGGTGAGTTTCATTCATTATATCGTCAGCTTCATAGACTGGAAGAAGAAGGCCTGGAGGTCAGTTATGTTCCGGTGAATCCTGATCCAACATTTGCTGATAGGATCATCGATGAAATGGATGACCGCACTTCAGCCATTATGTTATCAAGAGTGTACTTTGAGACCTGTCTGATCAATACTCATCTTACTGAAATTGCAGCTGCCGCACGTGAAAAAGGGATTCCGGTCCTGATCGATGACTATCACGGCACAAATGTAGTTCCTATTTCAGTAAAAGAAGCGGGACTGGAAGACTGCTACATTCTAATCGGTGGATACAAATATCTGCAATGGGGAGAGGCAAACTGCTTCCTTCGATTTCCGAAAAACTGTGAACTGAGGCCAGCCATCACCGGATGGTTTGCTTCTTTCAGTACACTGGATGCACCAAGAACGGACGCTCCGGTTGAATACGATCACTCTGACCAGCGCTTTGCCAGCGGTACCTACGATCCGTCATCTCAATTCCGTGCAGCTAAAGTTGTGGAGTTCTTCCGTGAGCAGGGACTCACACCGGAGGTTCTCCGTAAGCAGTACCTGGCACAGGTTGCATTACTGCGCAATGAGTTCGAGTCTAAAGGCTTTGATGAGGATATCATCCGGCTGACACATAGGGAACCGGTGGAGCGGAACGGTGGATTCCTTTCTTTGACATCCCCTCATGCACGGGAGATACGTGCGATATTGATGGATAATGAAGTATTTACGGACGCCAGAGATGTGATATTAAGATTAGGACCGGCACCGTACACCACAGAGGCTCAGATCAAAGCCGTTGTTAATGAACTGCATAAAGCAGTGGAAAAATTAGCTACAAGATCTGTGTAAGGAACCGGATCCTTATGGGTCTCTAGAATGAATTACTATTTGGCTCTTACATATATTGAACATATATTAATTCCGGATCGGATATGACACGATCTGACACCCTTAGCTGGTACATTTCACGAAATTAACGAACGAAATAATTCACATGGCTGATCAAAAAGACAGATTAAAAGCATTAGATATTGCCGTTGGGCAGATCGAGAAACAACACGGTAAAGGCACGATCATGAAATTAGGAGACGGTGCCGCCGTACAGGATATTGACGTGGTGTCTACCGGTTCTATTATGGTGGATTATGCACTGGGAGTCAGTGGTGTTCCAAGAGGACGTATCACCGAGATCTATGGCCCTGAAGCAAGTGGTAAGACTACGCTCGCGCTACAGGTCATTGCCCAGGCACAGAAAAACGGCGGTTATGCGGCCTTTGTAGATGCGGAGCATGCTTTTGATCCCCGTTACGCCAAAGCTCTGGGTATTAATATTGAGGAATTACTCGTGTCACAACCTGACAGCGGCGAGCAGGCCCTGGAGATCACGGAGACGCTGATCCGCTCCGGTGCACTGGATGTGGTGGTAGTTGACTCGGTTGCTGCCTTGGTACCAAGAGCTGAGCTGGAAGGTGAAATGGGTGACTCTCACATGGGTCTTCAGGCACGCCTGATGTCTCAGGCACTGCGTAAGATTACCGGTATTGTAAGCAAGACCCGTACTGCTGTGATCTTTATCAATCAGGTACGGGAAAAGATCGGGGTCATGTTCGGTAATCCGGAGACCACCACCGGTGGTAGAGCACTGAAATTCTACTCCTCCGTCCGACTGGATATCCGTAGGATCGGATCTATCAAGAAAGGTGATGAAGTCATCGGTAACCGCACGAAGGTTAAAGTGGCCAAGAATAAGGTAGCCCCTCCTTTCAAAGTGGTCGAATTCAATATTATGTATGGTAAAGGGATCTCCAGGATATCAGAAATTCTGGACCTGGCTGTAGAGTATGATATTATTGAAAAGCGCGGAAGCTGGTACCGTTATGACGGAGAACCTATCGGACAGGGTTCTGATGCCGCCATGCAGTTTCTCGAAGAAGACGAGCAACTTACGGAGCAGATCGGTACAAAAGTGAAAAATAAGCTTATGGGTATCGAAGAACCCGAGGAAGAAGTAAAAGACGAGAAAAAGGCTAAAGAAGCCGTTGAAGAAGAAGGATAAATTTAAAGACCGGTACCCGGATAAGAAATTTGATCTTCTTCCGGCACCGGTCTCTTCTATCCAGGTACAAAAAAAGAACAAGACCCGCTTTTCCGTCTTTGTTAATGATACCTTTCTAATTGGTATCTCCGATTCCGCTCTCACCCGTTTCAATATCCGAAAGGGAAAAGAGATCACCCGCTCACTGCTACAGTCCCTGATCGATCATGAGGAACAGTTTGCAGCACGTGAATACATGATCGGGCTGCTATCCCGCAGAGACCACTCCCGAAAAGAACTATACACCAAATCGATCAAGAAAGGATTTGAGTCTTCCTACCTCAACGATATTCTGGATCAGCTTGAACAAAAAGGATATATCAATGACAGGTCCTTTGCTGAAAAGTTCGTTCATGATAAATTCGAGTTCAGGCAATGGGGGCCCTATAAGATACGGGCAGAACTTGCCAAGAAAGGGATCTATGGAGAAGACGCTGACCGTGCTCTGAATATAGTACTGGATAAAGAGGACATAGTAGAAAGCATGTTTGGACTCATTTCTAAGAAAAAAGCACGTTATCTGCGTGAAGACCCTGATAAGAGAAGGAATAAAATATTCGACTTTTTGCGCAGAAAAGGGTACGATTCATCGATCATACTTAACCATCTGGATGAGCTGCTGAACAAGATCGAATCATGAGAAATATCACGCTGGACAAGATCGTACGATTCTTTATAGCTATGCTGGCTATATTCATTCTGTCTGTTATAGTGTACAACTATGGCAACCTGGTGGTATTTCTTATTCTGGCAATGCTGCTCAGTTATGTCCTGGATCCCCTGGTCAACCGGATACAGGCATTTGGAATAAACCGAACCCTGGCCATCGGAGCCACACTTTTTTCGGTACTCTTCCTGCTGATTTTCATCTCGACCAATATATTTCCGATTCTGGCCAATGAAGTCGCTCTGCTAACCTCCCAGCTTACCGTCGACAATATTCAGGAGGTAGCGATCACAGTGGAATCAAGATTAATGGAAAAATTCAGTTTTTTGCCTGATGGTTTTCTGGTGGAGAATACTTCAAGAGTACTCTCTGAATTACTCGACATAAACCAGATCTCATCCGTTCTCACAGATGCTCTGGGTATTTTCACGAACATATTCTCAGCTGTACTGGTAATCCCTTTTGCAGCTTTCTTCTTTCTGAAAGACGGTACCCGGATCCGGCGGGATATCCTGCGGCTCGTACCCAATAAATACTTTGAAACTTCTCTTACCCTCATCGATAAGATCGAGAAGAGACTGGGTTTATATTTTCGGTCTGTACTTCTTCAGAGTCTGCTGGTAGCAACCACCTCCTGGCTGACCCTCAGTATCGCAGGATTGGAAAATTCACTTTCGGTTGGTATTGCGGTAGGTATTGCAAACACGATCCCCTATTTCGGACCCATCATCGGATACTTTTTATCTATTATCACATCTATTATAGAGACCGGAAATTTTTCACTGGTTGCAGCCTGCTTACTCGCTATACTCATCGTTCAGATCCTGGACAATGTCGTTTTCCAGCCCCTAATCTTTTCAAGATCAGCAGATATGCACCCGGTTGCTATACTCTTCATAATACTAGTAGGAGCCGAGACAGCCGGGATCCTTGGGATGCTGGTGGCTATACCCATCGCTACGGTCATAAAGATCACCGTAAATCAGATCACCTGGAGTCTGAATAATTATCAGGTATTCCGAAGTGACAGAATTCAGGCCGCTCCTCCACCGAATTAGCCTGTGTAGTCGCAAAAAAATTTATGTATCTTAAGCGCGCAGTTTCAACGCTTAAACCCGTACCTTTTGAAAAATATCGTAGTTTTTGCCTCCGGCTCAGGCACAAACTTTCAGTCTATTATCGATGCATGTGAGAACCAGACTCTCAATGCCAGGATCACCGGCCTTATCAGCAACAAAAAGGATATCGGAGCCATCGAAAGAGCAGAACTGCATGAGATTCCTTTCAATGTTCTCAGCAGCACTCATTATCATACCGAAGAAGATTATTGCAGGGTCCTGCTAAAGCAACTGGAGGAATGGGAAGCCGACTTAATTGTTCTCGCAGGATACCTTAGAAAGATCCCTGAATGTATTATCGAAAGCTATCGTAACAGGATCCTGAATATTCATCCCTCACTTTTACCAAAGTATGGAGGAAAAGGATATTACGGCCTCAAAGTTCATCAGGCTGTGGTCGATGCCGGGGAAGCAGAATCCGGGTGCACCGTTCACATTGTGAATGAGGAATTCGACAAAGGCCCCATACTGGACCAGACCAAAGTCAAAGTTTATGAGGATGACACTGCTCAAACATTAGCCAAACGGATACTTAAGCAGGAACATATCCTCTATCCAAAAGTAATCAGTAACTATCTAAAGAAATTATCATAACCGTGGCACTAAAACCTCTCTCAGAGCTTCCAAAAAATCCTCTCAAGATTAAAAGAGCACTGCTCTCTGTTTCCGATAAAAGCAGGCTGGAGGAACTTGCAAGAGCTCTGGACAATGCCGGAGTTGAACTTATATCCACCGGTGGTACTGCTAAAGCGATCGCAGGATTTGGCATTGCCGTAAAAGATGTATCTGAGATCACCGGTTTTCAGGAATGTCTGGATGGCCGGGTAAAAACACTTCACCCAATGGTTCATGGTGGAATTCTTGCCAGAACTTCTCACAATGCTGACCTTGAGGAGATCAATGAACTGGGTATTGAACCTATAGAACTAGTGGTTGTAAACCTCTACCCTTTTAAAGATACCGTAGCAAAACCAGATATCACACCTGCCGAAGCCACTGAATTTATTGATATCGGCGGACCCACTATGATAAGGGCGGCAGCTAAGAACTTCGCACATGTTTGCATACTAAGTCAGCCTGGACAGTACAATGACTTTTTAAACGAGCTTAGTGATGGTGAAGGCATAAGCTTTGATACACGGAAACGACTAGGCCGGGATGCTTTTGCCCATACCGCAGATTATGATGCTGCGATATCCAATTACTTTAATGAGATCACTGCTGATGAACCATCTCCGCAATTTAATATCTCCCTCCCTCTTTCACAGGAATTACGGTACGGAGAGAATCCACATCAGAAAGCAGCCGTTTACGGATACCAGGAGGAATACATCGATTGTTTCCATGGTAAAAAGCTGAGTTATAACAACTACCTGGATGTGGACGCTGCACTGAATATCATCTCAGACTTCGATGAAGACAAGCCCGCTTGTGCTATTATCAAGCATACGATCCCGTGTGGAGTCGGTATTTCAGATGACCTTTCAGACGCTTATAAAAAAGCCTTCAGTACTGATACGGTCTCTCCCTTCGGTGGCATTGTTGTCGTAAACCGGACGCTCGATCTTGAAACTGCTAGAGCTATCGATGAGATCTTCACCGAGATCATCATCGCCCCGAAATATGAAGATAAAGCTCTGGAGTTACTACAGGCCAAGAAGAACCGCCGGTTGATCCGAATGAAAATTGGCGCTAAAGATTTCAGTAAAGAAACCTATCGCTCAATCTTTGGCGGTGCACTCAAACAGGATGCCGACCTCCATGCAATAGACCAAAGTGAGTTTGAAGTAGTAACAGACCGAAAACCTGATGAGAAAGAATGGGAAGATCTTCTTTTCTCCTGGAAAGTAGTGCGCCATATTAAATCCAATGCCATTGTTTATGCTAAGGACGGACGCACACTGGGAATAGGTTCCGGACAGACCAGCCGGGTGGATTCCTCTGAGATCGCTGTTGCTAAAGCTAATAAAGAAGGCCTGGATTTTAATGGATGCGCGATTGCATCCGATGCCTTTTTCCCTTTTGCTGATGGGGTGGAAGCGGCTGCAAAAGCAGGCGCAAAGGCTGTAATTCAGCCGGGTGGCAGTATCAGAGATGAAGAAGTGATCGCCAAAGCCAATGAATTTGGCATGACAATGGTCTTCACAGGAAAAAGGCATTTTAAACATTGACCATGTGCCTGAGAATTCACTTATTTAAGTACTCGCAAATAGAACTACATTATTGTATTTTATTTTAATACCCCGAACATTTAATTCCTTTTTGAGCACAGATGTCAGAAACCCTTGGAGTTCAAAAAAGAGAAAATCAAAAGCAGACGAAAAAAAATATCTTTGATTTTCTCTATACAGATATAGCTATTGACCTTGGTACAGCCAACACCCTTATCTATTCACGTGGGGAAGGTATCGTTCTGAACGAGCCTTCTATTGTTGCACTAAACCAAAATGATGAACCGGTAGCCACCGGTCATGAAGCCCGTTTAATGCACGAAAAGACCCACCGGAAGATCCGCACCGTCAGACCATTACGGGATGGAGTGATTGCAGACTTTGAAGTGGCCGAACAAATGATCAGGGGTATGATCAAAAAGGTCAAAATGAAATGGTACTCTACTACCCGTCAAATGGTAATATGTGTGCCAAGCGGTATCACCGAAGTAGAAAGACGTGCGGTACGGGACAGTGCCGAGCATGCAGGTGCTAAAGAAGTTTATCTGGTTGATGAACCGATGGCAGCTGCGATCGGAATCGGCCTGGATGTCCACGAACCGGTAGGTAATATGATCGTTGATATTGGCGGGGGTACCACTGAGATCGCAGTCATAGCCCTGTCTGGTATAGTATACGCTCAATCGGTACGACTGGGTGGTGATGAACTCAACGATGATATCATCAACTACTTCAGAAGAAATCACAATCTGCTTATTGGTGAAAGAACTGCTGAAAATATCAAGTGTGAGATAGGCTCAGCCGCTCCTCTGGATGAAGAACTTGAAATGATCACTAAAGGTCGCGACCTCGTAAACGGCGTACCCCGTACCCGTCATATAACCTCTCGTGATGCCCGTGAAGCGATCGCTGAATCGGTAAATACCATTGTGGAAGCCATTACTAAATCATTGGAGCAAACTCCGCCTGAACTGTCAGCCGACATTCTGGATCGAGGGATCATGCTCACCGGAGGTGGTGCTCTGCTGAAGAACCTTGACAAGCTGATCATGGAAACCACCGATCTTCCGGTACATATTGCAGAAGATCCTTTGACCGCAGTTGTTAGGGGAACCGGTGCAATTCTGGAAAATCTGGATTATTACCGACCCGTGATCTCTTAATCACAATAAATGAATGCGATTCCGGATATTTAAAGTAACCGATGCCAAGGATTACATCATAACTTCCCTCCTGCTCGTGTTTGCACTGGCCATCATGTTCCAGAGGCATTCAGGAGGGATCCGGACATTACGTCAGGTATCTATTGCTACCCTTAGTCTGGTTGAAGAACCTCTTTCCAATATCAGGATCTATCGCCAGGCATTGAACACGAATGACTATCTCCAAGAGCAAAATATTCTCTTACAGGATGAGTTAAGCCGGTTACGCACCCTCGAGCAGGAAAACAGAGAACTCCGGGCGATGCTAGCCTTTCGAGACAGTTCTGTTATCCGGCTGCACCCGTCCAGAATAGTGGCTAAAGATCTGAACGGGCAGAATAATTTCGTAACCATTGATGCCGGCACGAATGACAGCCTGATCGTCGGGATGCCGCTGATCACTTCTAATGGCCTGGTTGGCCGGATCGTTCTGACCAGCAGGAATTACTCACAGGTTATGCCCTTCTATAATTCGTTATTCAGAGTAAGTGCCAGAGTACAGGATAATCAGGCACTCGGGATCGTAAGCTGGTCAGGTGAACCCTATAGTGAACTGATCATGAATTATGTCCCCAGAACAATACCGGTGGATTCAGGAGATGTTATTGAGACCTCAGGATATGGAAACGAGTTTCCATCCGGTATACCGATCGGTACTGTGCTTCGAACCGAAGATGAAGCAGGGAAAGAAACGCAGATCATATACCTGCAGCCGTATGTAAACCTCGCAGAGATCACCAAAGGTTTTGTCGTGAAATTTCGTCCCGATACCGGGCTGGTTAACCTTAAAGAAGATTATGAGGCCCTGTTCGAATGAACTCCGAGACACTCAAAGAATTTCTTATTGGCCTTGGATTCGTCCTCTTTCAGGTTTTGATATTTAAGCACCTGAGTTTGTTTGGAGCAGTAGCTGACCCGCTGTTGATCTATCTGCTCTATTTATCACTCAGATTTGACCGGACCAAACTCATTTTATTCGCGGGCGTACTGGGATTTATTCAGGATGCATTCTTCGACTTCTGGGGTCTGTTCATGTTTACCAAGGTTTTGCTTTGTTTTGTTTCTTATCGTTTCTTGAATAGAAGGTCAGAAGCAAGACTCCTGATATGGCAGATCTTTGCCGTTATTTTTACAATGACATTGATACACAATATCATATTCATGATTCTGGCTTCCTTTATGGATGCTTACAGCAGTGGTGTCCACCCTGTCCTGTTTGCATTGAGCGGTAGTTTATACACAGCTACTGTCGGAGTCTTCCTCTTCATATTTAAGGGAAATTAAAAGAAAATCGTCATGAGATCAGGCAATACTCAACGCACAAAGACATCCATCAGAGCTCTGCAGGTAATCATCCTGGGACTGGCTGTGGTTGTGCTAAGCAGGGTTTTTTATCTGCAGGTGGTCGAGTACGACAACTACGCAGCCCTTGGAGAAGAGAATTCAGTTAGACAGGAATATGTTGACGCCGCACGGGGACTGATCTATGACCGCAACGGAGTGCTGATCGTAGACAATGAGCCCATCTATACAATAACGGTTACCCCGGCCAATTTTAAAGAAAAGAATATCGGACTTCTTGCCGACCTTCTTGAACAACCCGACAGCCTGGTAAATGCCAAGATCACTGAGGCGCAGCGTTACTCATGGCATCGTTCGTCCCGCTTATTTACTGATGTTGATTTCCGGATATTTTCCAAGATTGAGGAAAATCTCTGGCAACTGCCCGGTATAGGTCATCTGATCGAAAGTAAGCGACACTACCCTACTGAAATGAGAGCAGCACATGTCCTGGGTTATCTTCGGGAAGCTAATCAGCGTGAGTATGAACAGAATTCCGGTCTCAGGCTGGGTGATAAGATCGGCAAGAGCGGTATCGAAATGATCTATGAAGAACAGCTTCGCGGAGAACTTGGAGTCGAATACATAAAAGTGAATGCCCTGGGACAGGCACTGGGAAATTTTGAAGATGATAAGATCGATCAGTCTCCTACTCAGGGAAGTGACCTGATCACAACACTTGATGCGGATTTACAGCTTTTCGCAGAACAACTCATGGAAGGGAAAAGAGGTGCTGTTGTAGCCATGGACCCCAGAACAGGAGCGATTCTCAGTCTGGTAAGTTCCCCCGGATTTGATTTAGACCGCCTTGCAGGCCGCCTGGATCAGGATTACTGGGTTGATATCAATACCGATTCGACAAAACCATTATATAATCGTGCGATTCAAAGCCAGCAGCCACCCGGATCCACCTTTAAACCTCTGATGGGACTAATTGGCCTTCACCTGGGTATTATCACCCCGGAAACGGAGATCTACAATAGCGGTGCATATATCCGAGGGCGTGCTTATAAAGATCTGGCCGAACCAGGTGACTATGATCTGGCCAAAGCTATAACCTTCTCCAGTAACACCTTTTTCTTTTCCATGATGGATAAGATCGCAATGCAGGGCAAGCTAAATGAATGGAGTAAACTGGCAAACGACTTCGGACTTGGAGTCCCGCCCTCGATCGATCTCCCGAATGTAAACCGGGGAATACTTCCAGACAGCTCAGTGATGAATAATCGCTTTGGCGTACGCCGCTGGGGACTTGGAGATGTGATCAACCTGGGTATAGGTCAGGGATACCTGGCAGCCTCCCCGTTACAGATCGCACAGATGACCAGCGCAATTGCAAATGGCGGTTATCGAGTACAACCCCATCTGATACAGTCTTTTCAAAAGGCAGACGGATCGATAGAAACTTATAAGCCGGATGCTGAAAAGATCGAATGGGTTCAGCCCGAATACCTCGAGCCTGTCAAAAAGGGAATGAGAGGCGTAGTACTTGAAGGAAGCGGTAGATGGTATGCCAACCATCCGGATATCGTCATAGCAGGCAAAACCGGGACCGCACAGAACCCTCTGGGTAAAGATCATGGTTGGTTTACCTGCTTTGCTCCGATGGATGACCCTCAGATCGTGGTAACTGCATTTATTGAAAATGCTGGTTTTGCCTCAGTTTCTGCAGCCCCCATTGCTTCGCTGGTTCTTGAGAAGTTCATTCTGGGTGAGGTTACACGCCCCTATGTTCTGAATTATGCCTTAAATTTTGATCCTGATGCCAGAGATGAAGAAGATCAACCGGCTGTTGAAACTGAAAACGAAACGCAAAGTGTAAACGAGGCAGAATCCGGTGAATAACATAAGAGAATTCAGCTGGTCCGTAGTGTTATGCTGGGTAATCCTGGCTACCATCGGTTTGCTTGCTATCTATTCTGCCACTCAGGGTCCAGTTTCTGAATTTTTATCCGAATTCACCCGCCCTATTTTCAGGAATCAGGTCATATTCAGGATACTCGGTCTCATTTTTTTAATAGGACTCCAATGGATCTCTCCTAGATCATTTATACAAGGCTCTTACCTGCTTTATGGGATCGGTATTATCCTTATGATATTTACGCTGTTTTTTGGTTCGGAAATCAATGGAGCAAAGAGCTGGCTACGGTTCGGACCTTTTTCATTTCAGAGCTCCGAAATCATGAAGATCGCTACCATACTGGCCACAGCAAATTATCTTACCAGCCGCAGAGACATATCTGCTGAGAATATACGTGCAGCTCTGACGGCAGTACTTCTGATCCTGGTGCCGGCAACCCTGGTATTACTGCAAAATGATCTTGGGACCACCCTGGTATTTCTGGCACTGATCCCGGTCATGTTATTCTGGTCAGGTTTACCATACGGAGTATCATTGTTCATGATTTCCCCTGCCATTATCGTTTATCTATCTGTTTTCAGCTGGGTGTGGGGACTTATAGCAGTCTTTATACTATCCGCACTGATCTTCTTCATTCAAAAGCGGGTCTGGTTAATCGTCACATCATTCGTAACCGGCCTTGTTACTCTGGCTGGAATTCAATTGGCCTTAACTCAGATCCTAAAACCTCATCAGGTTGCCAGAATTTTTGCATTTACTGATCCATCGTATGACCCGAGCGGTGCTGGCTGGAATGTGATTCAGGCCAAGATCGCTATCGGATCGGGAGGGCTTTCCGGAAAAGGATTTATGCAGGGAACACAAACTCAGCTTAAGTTCCTGCCGGAACAATGGACTGACTTTATCTTCTGTGTGATCGGGGAAGAATTTGGTTTTCTTGGGGCTGGACTGGTTATCATAACCTTTATCTTCTTGTTCACCCGACTCTTAAATATGGCAGGGAGTCATAAACATCCCTTTGCTCAGCTGGTAACTGTGAGTATAACCTCGGTGTTTTTTATTCACTTTTTTGTGAACATCGGCAGTGCTACCGGGCTTCTTCCGGTAATCGGAATTCCCCTACCCTTCATTAGTTCTGGTGGTTCCGCATTTCTGACAAATACGATCATGCTGGCTATTTGTCTGAATATGGATTTCTATAAAAGGGACTTCTCCATCTATCGATAGATTATTTGTAGCTTTTATCCGTACCCAGCTTAAAACTCTTCCTGTGATGAGGAGTAATCCCATGATCTTTAAGTGCATTTCTGTGCTGAACTGTGGGATAACCTACATTAGAATCCCACCCAAACTCCGGATATTTTTCATGTAGATTCTTCATGAGTTGATCCCGCTCTACCTTTGCCAGTATTGATGCTGCCGCAATACTTTGTGAACGATCATCACCTTTAACCAGGCAACTGTGAGGTATCAGCGATGGTGAGAACCGGTTACCGTCAACCAGTAAATAATCCGGGGCGGCACCCTTCTCCTCAACACATTTTTCCATCGCCCGAATAGAGGCCCAAAGTATATTCAGATCATCGATCTCGTTGATACTGCAATGTTTTATCGTCCAGAATTCAGCTTTTGCTTTAATTTCTTCAGCAAGCTCCACCCTGATACTCTCTTTGATCGCCTTACTGTCCTGGATTTCGTGCACCGTATTCAGTGGGGAATCAGATGTGATGATCACTCCGGCAGCAACTACCGGGCCTGCCAAACATCCTCTTCCAACCTCATCCAGTCCCATAACTCTTTTAAAGCCTTCAGACCACAATTTTCTCTCAAAATGAAGCCGATCTTTATTCTGTAACAAAACCCTGTTTCTTTGCAGTTTATTAATTAGTTGGAACTGTTATGCCAACTTAAGTATTTCGTATAAAAAAGGCTGACATATGTACTACAGATATTTTGAGTGGGATGACCGGTACGCTGATCAACAAGGGAAAATTCCTTTTGATGTTTTATGGGATCTGTTTCAGCAGCTTCTCACCATATCAAGCGGAGAAGTGAGTCAGGCTTTAAGATGGCTTACCGAACTGGATAAAGAGTACGATATCACCGGTCAGTTCGAAGACGGTTATTCTATGGGCGATTTCATAGATGACCTGAGAGATCGCGGTTATATCGAGATGGATGACCAAAGTAACTCGATGGTCATAACCCGTAAAACTGAGAGAAGTCTTCGCCAGAAATCGCTGAAAGAGATTTTTCGCCATCTGAATAAAGGGGGTACGGGATCACACAAAACCAATTTTTCCGGTAAAGGACTCGAACGACAGCCTGAAGTACGAAAATGGATTCAGGGCGACGACCTGAGTCAGATCGACAGCGTAGGAACCATGCTGAATATGCTGAACCACAGCAGCATTGATAACATGGAACTTAATGAGGATGATCTTCAGGTCTACGATACCGATCATTACACTTCCCAGGCAACGGTATTATTGATCGACCTGAGCCATTCCATGATCCTATATGGTGAAGACAGAATTACCCCTGCCAAAAAAGTAGCAATGGCCCTTTCTGAACTTATCATGAATAATTATGCCAAAGACTCCCTGGATATCGTAGCATTTGGCAACGAGGCATGGCAGATCACCGTTGAGGACCTGCCATATCTCAAAGTCGGCCCTTACCATACGAATACTAAACAGGCACTGGAACTTGCCCGTCATATTTTGCAGCGAAAAAAATATGCAAACAAGCAGATCTTTATGATCACGGACGGGAAACCATCAGCAATGTTTGAGAACGGCAGGCTATATAAGAACAGTTTCGGACTGGACCGTAAGATTATAAATAAAGTTCTGGACGAAGCCGTAAAATGCCGTCGCGATAAGATATCCATTACCACATTTATGATCGCTCAGGATCCTTACTTACAGAGTTTTGTTCGTGAAATGACCGAAGCTAATAAAGGAAGGGCCTATTTTGCATCCCTGGATAACCTGGGCGGATATATCTTCGAGGATTACATAGAGAACAGAAGAAAGCACGTTAAATAGATAACTTCTGTGGTTTTTGTCAGGAAAATTGAAACTGACACCACAGACTTTCTATGTAATAAAAAAGGCCCGCATCAATGATGAGGACCTTTTTTCCAGAAAAATAGATCGATCAGTATACTCCGAGCTCTTCCATTACTGCCATGGTAATGTCATATTTTTGCTGAAACTCTTCAGACGCATATAAAATGATCAGATCACCATTTGATGTAGTCGTGTTGAGCACGTATGAGAGTCCTTTACGTGCCGCTACTGCATCAATGGCATCACCAATTTGCTGAAAAAGTGGCCCCAGTAATTCCTGTCTCTTCTGCTGCACTTCAGCCTGGGCATTTTGCTGAGCCTGAACCAGATCCTGTTCCATCTGAGCAAGTCTTTCTTCTTCGTTTCTGCGTGCATCCTCTGTGATCACACTGGAACGTTGTTCAAAACGAGTGAGCTCATTCTGAAAACTATCACTCATTGATCGGAGTTCTGCCTCTTTCTTCTCTGAAAGATTTCTCAGTTGCTGCTGGATCGCCTGAGTTTCAGGCATTTTTGCAAGTACTGCCTGAGGATTTACGTATCCAATGGTGAGGGTTTCCTGTGCGGAGGCATGATTCAGTAATAGAATACCAAATAGTGCCGTAAGTAAAAGAGTGCTTAATCTTTTCATATTGATCTAGTTTTCTGCTCTGTTTAAAATTTCTACGACCTTGTCTGTAATATCCATTTTTTCGCTGGCTGCAAAGAAGACAATGAGGTCCCCGTTAGTAGTTCCTTCATTTAATACTAGGTCCAGTCCGAGTTCCTGAGATGCCTGCTTAATGGCGGCATCTAATTTGTCCAGCACCGGTTCCATCAGATCATTTCTTTTCTGACGAACTTCCGCCATATAATTCTGTCGTTCTTCTTCGAATGCCTGGTTTGTTTGCATCAGACTTTCCATAATCACCTTCTGACGAGATTCAGTCATACCGGCCCGATTCCTTTCAAACTCTGCAAATTGCTTTTCGATCTGACCTGCCTTTGTGGTAAGCTCATAATCTCGGGCTGTAACCAGTTCCTGTATCTCTTTATCTACTTCGTCCACTTCTGGCATTTGTGACAATATTCTGATAGGATTGGTATAGCCTATCTTCAATTGTGCCTGTGCACTAAGACTGATACATACGGCTGCTGCTGATAAAATTATCTTCTTTAGCATAATCGTTTAATTTTGACCTTCATCAATTTCTATACCCAGTTCTCTGAGTATATCTTCGTTTAAATTCCATTCGCTCCTTGCATATACCATGTAGATATCCCCGGAGCGATCAAAAACCATGTCAAATCCCTGTCGCTGAGCAACGGTACGTACGGCCCCGAACACTCTTCGCTGAAGTGGTTCCAGCAGATCTCTCTGACGGGTAAAATATTCACCTTCAGGACCAAATTTCTGCGCCATATACTGATCCCTTTGTCTTTTCATTTGCTGTATCTCATTACTACGCTGCGCTCTCACCTCATCCGTATACAGGATCTCTTTAGCTGCAAAATCTTCTTCCAGTAATGTGATCTCCCGTTCCATAGACTCGAGTTCTTCTTTCCAACCGTCGCTCAGTAATTTTAATTGCTGCTGAATTCCCTCATACTCAGGAATCTGCCCCAGAATAAATTCAGACTCAAAGTAACCTAACTTTTGATCCTGAGCTTTAAGTCCGGTTCCCGCTGTTAACAGCAGAAGTAACCCAAATATTATAGCAGATCTCAAAATATTCATTAAAACGGTGCTCCGATATTAAATAAGAATTCCCAGGCCCCTGCTTCAACTCCGGTACCACGCACACCGTCGAAACGGTAACCATAACTTAAGTCGACCAGTCCAAGGATTGGTAGATAGATCCTTGATCCGAATCCTGCGGATCTTTTTACGTTAAAGGGATCAAAGGTATCAAAATCAAGGAACGCATTTCCGGCATCCAGAAAAAGATAGGGTATTAATTGCAACTGCTCGGTACTTACTGCAGGGTAACGAAGTTCCAGTGAATATTTATTGTACAGTCGTCCACCTACCTGTTCTCCGTCTACAAAGGGGGCAATACTGTTACCTAGCCCGCCGGGATACCCTCTCAGGTCAATATTATCGTACAGGAAGGCCTGGCGCTGCTGCAGTGGCGTACCACCAACCAGGAAGCGCTGAAGATCTGATCGCTTATCCTTGGTAAAGTATCCTATGTAACCATACGAAGCTGTGCTGGTAAGCACCAGTTTCTGAACGAGAGGAAAGTGATGCTGATAACTGGTCTTGATCTTATAATATTCGGAGAAGCCAGGGAACGGGATAGCTACCTCTCCGGATAATGTGATCTTCGAACCCTGATTCGGGGATATCAGATTATCCAGTGAGTTTCTCTCAATGACCTGCTCTACCGTAAAAAGAGAAGAAGTTCCTTCGGCCAGGAACGACTGATTCCCCTGTACATTATAAAGCTGATAACCGATCACGGTCTGCTCACGGAAATAATCATCCGGCCATCTTAACCGCTTACCGATTGACAGGTTGGCGGAAAAGAGCTCATTTCTCTCAGTGGATCCTCTGAAATTCAACAGGTTATAAGATAGATTTACCCCCAATGAAGTTGGTTTGCCACGGAACCACGGCTCCACAAAACCAAAAGAATAACTCTGATAACCGGTACCGGTCACCTGCACACCTAAGGACAACTGTTGTCCATCGCCTGTCGGAACCGGGGTCCATGCTCCTTTCTCGAACAATCGCTGTGCTGAGAAGTTATTAAAATTGATCCTGGCCGAAACGATCGCACCAATACCCCGGCCTCCATAACCTCCGGAAAATTCAAAATTGGAAGTACTTTGAGACTCATCCAGGGTATACTGAATATCAACTGTTTTATCCTGAGGATTTGCATTTGGGATCGGCTGGATACTCTGAGGATCAAAGAAACCAAGGGTGCTTAATTCCCTCACCGTTCTGACCATTGCATCCCTGCTGTATGTGGTCCCCGGTATTGTTCTTAGTGTTCTTCGCACTACATCATCGTGAGTTCTGGTATTGCCGGAGAAGGACACTTCTTTTATAGTTGCGATCTCATCTTCAAATATCTCGAAGTGAATATCTATGGAGTCTTCTGCTACTTTCTGGATCTCAGGAAATAACTGGAAGAAGAGATATCCAATATTCTGGTAAAGCCCTGGAACGTCTGTTCCATCTATGCTAAAACTGGTACGGGTATCAAATTGCTCCTGATTGAATATATCACCTTTTTCAAATCCCAGCGTTGTGGTGAGTACTTCGTCAGAATATACTGTGTTACCGTCCCAGGTGATATTTCTCACCTTATACTGAGGGCCTTCTGCGATATTAACTACTACTTTAATACCGGTTTTATCCCCCTTCCAGTTATAGGTATAAACAGAATCACTGGTGATCCTGGCATCAATGAAGCCGTCATTTCTGTAAAGCTGGATGATATTATCCTTACCCTCTATGAAGTCTTCTTCTTTAAAAACTTTTTTTCCAAAGATCTTCCACCAAGCGTCTTCTTTAAGCGGTTTCATCTTCTTTCGAAGTTTTCGGTCGGATACTTTCTCATTGCCGTTAAATACAATATCCTTGACCTCAAGCCTCTGCCCAGCGTCAATATCGAATATCAGGTTCACACGATTACCGGCAGCATCTGCAACCTGTTCTGTCCGGGTCGTGACACTGGTATTCCAGTATCCCTTATTTTTGTAGAAGCGCTTGATAGTATTAATAGCCTGGCCGGTATTAGATTCAGTTACTGCCACTCCCGGAATGAGTGTTATCAACTCTTTGAGATCTCTTCGCTGGGATCTCTTTATTCCCTCCAGCTTATATTCAAATATCCTGGGTTGCTCTACCACCTCAATGATCAGGCTGATTGTTGTAGCGGTCCGTGATTTAATGTAGATCTTAACATCCGAAAATAAACCTGATCGGAACAGTCTTCTGAGGGCATCCTGTATATCCTCGCCGGGGTACGTTATCGAAGACCCCTCACTCAGTGAGCTTGCATTAATGATAAACTGGTCTCTTGTAAATTCATTGCCACGAATCTCCACTTCCTGAATAGTATACTCCTGCGGGGTAAGCTGAGTAGGATCTGTGATCTGCAGAGTGTCCTGTGCGTATAATGTTGGGGAGAAGAGACTTATTCCAATAATAATGAATGCAATAAGAATACTGTTTCTTTTTATCGACACGCTGTTGTATAGGGCTTAAGATTTTTTGTTAAATAGGTTTGAGCTAACGGAATCTTGTCCGGATGATGTATTTATTCTACCGAATCTCCGGTCTCTCTGCTGAAATGATTCAATGGCTTCGTATAATTCATCACGTCTGAAATCGGGCCAGTAGGTTTTAGTCATGTAGAGTTCGGAGTAGGCTAACTGCCATAACAAAAAGTTTGAAATCCGATATTCACCACTGGTACGGATAATGAGGTCGGGATCCGGAACGTCTGCAGTGGAAAGATGGTCACTGATCATCTGATCATTGATCAGGTCAGGATCCAGTCGTCCTTCCTTAACATGATGTGCAATTTTCTTAACTGCCTCTGTGATATCCCATCTGCCGGAATAACTCAACGCCAGGCATAACTCAAGACGGTCATTCCCGCTGGTGAGGTCAATAGCTTCCTGTAATTCTTCCTGACAATCCTGAGGAAAACGATCCATCTGGCCAATAGTGACCAATCGTATGTTATTTTCATTCAGGTTTTCCGCCTCTTTTCTGAGAGAGGACACGAGTAAGCGCATTAGTCCTCTGACCTCTGCTGAAGGTCTGCCCCAATTCTCGGTTGAAAAAGCATATAGTGTCAGGTACTTAACTCCAAGCTGAGCACATGCTTCGGTGATATCGCGAACCGAATCAACTCCTACTTTGTGGCCATGTAACCGTATGCTGCCCTTGCTTTTAGCCCACCTCCCATTACCATCCATAATAATGGCTATATGGGCAGGAATCTCACCGGACTCACAAAGCAGAGACTGCTTTTCCTTATCTTCGGAGGTCTGTTTTTTATTTGTAAGACTTAGCTCTTCCAAGTAGATATTTGGTTAGATTTCAAGCCTTTTAAGTTAGAGTTTTAACGCTCTACTATCAAGGTGTAAGATATGAGCTGCTATTTCAATTTTCGGTCAAGAGATATCATTTCTAGCATAGCCAGTGCTGCCTCAGATCCCTTATTTCCTTTGTCACTGACACGTTCTTTGGCTTGCTTTATATCATCGGTGGTTAGTACGCCAAAGGCTACGGGTTTATTGTGTTTTAAGATAAGATCCGTGATTCCTCTGTTTACAGCATCACATACATAATCAAAATGGGGAGTCCCTCCCCTTATCACAACTCCCAATGCGATCACTCCGTCGAGTTCACGATGCTCAAATAGTTTTTGTACTGCAAGCGGGAGTTCATAAGAACCCGGACATCTTACCACGGTGATATCCTCTTCTTCTATCCCATTTGCCCTGAGAGATTTCAGTGCTCCCTCAAGCATTTTTTCAGTGATCAGTGAATTCCATCTTGATACAGCGATACCGATCTTTGCTTTACCGGGTTTGCTGTTTCCTTCGATCAGTTCCATAAGCCAGCTCAGTTTTTAATATCTACTATTTTCTTTCGCTGCTCGGTCATTCGCAGCATCTTGTCTACATGTTTGGTAGCAATGGTTACAACTCCGAAATGTGAATATCCGCTTCCCATGCTATCATGGCAATCCGAGCCTCCGGTCATGAGCAGCGAGTTTTTTTCACAGATCTCAGTAAATTTCTTCTGGGTTTCCCAATTATGACTCGGATGTATGCACTCAAGACCATCAATTCCGGATGCAATGAATTCCTCGACTTCGTTTTCATTATACATTCTGCCGGGATGGGCTACTAAAATTGCTCCACCAACATTTTTAACTATCTCGATAACTTTTTTGTAGTCCGGATAACTGTTATCAATATTTCCCAGTTGCTTATCACTTAAGTAACGGATAAAAGCTTCATTCACATTACCAGCATAGCCTTTATCCACCATTACCCGGGCAAGGTGAGGCCTCCCCATATTCGCTCCATTAGCTTCTGCCCAGACCTCATCATAATCCACTTCCACTCCTTTACTCTTCAAGGTAGCAATAATACCCTTAATTCGGTCTTTGCGGGCCCGCTTCTGTTTATTGAGGAAATCTGCCAGGTAGTTAGTGTCGGTTTCAAAGTTGTAAGCTAGCAGGTGGCATTCACGGCTTCTGAAATTAGTGGTTATCTCTACCCCGGGAATGCAAGCGATACCGGCTTCATCTGCCATCTCCTTTGCTTCGAAATAACCTTCATACGTATCATGGTCGGTGATAGAAATTACAGAAAGGTTTTTTTCAACAGCCCACTCCACCGCTTCAGCAGGCGTCAGGCGACCATCAGAATGTTTTGTATGGATATGCAGGTCTGCCTTTTGCGCCATTTCAGGATCCGCTCAGTATCTGATCGATCCGATCCGGATCGTTGATCAGGCTGATCGCTTCATTTACCTGAGGGTCAATGATCAGACTCTTTTCTGTTCTTCCTGTTGCGCCATCAAATCTTGAAACCAGTTCAAGGAACAGTCTTCTTTTGATCTTGGCCTGCTGTTTAATAAACATGCTTTGCTTTTCCTCTTCAATAAGCTCTTCAAAAGCAGAGATACGTTCATCAGCACCTTCCAGATCCTGAATTTTTTCCTTCAGCTCATCAAGTAACTTTTGAGATTCGGTTTTAAATGAAAACCCGGAATCTGACAGGTAACTGAGGAATTCGTCATAGATCTCCTGTGAAAGTTCGGAAGCCTCATAACTGTCATTCTCTGACTCAAATCTGGTAGCATAATTAAAAAAGGCCCCATTTTGTATCAATGCTATCTCCAATAGGCTTGGCATATCTGACTTCAGCTCAATATCCGGCTCAATTCCTCTTCCTTCCGATACCGACCGGCCGTTACGGGTCTTATATATCCCGGAGCCTACACCCGTTTTAACGACTCCCGAATTATTTCCCTGATGAGTATAATTTATGGATTGGATACTTCTGCCGCTGGGTGTGTAATACCTGGCTATAGTAACCTTCATAGAAGTATTATACGGCAGTGGTTTTACTACCTGAACCAGCCCTTTACCAAAACTTTGTTCACCCAGAATAACCCCCCGGTCAAGATCCTGAATGGCTCCGGCTACCACCTCAGAAGCACTTGCTGAACCGCCGTTCATTAAAATAACCAGCGGTTTATTGAATAATACAGGCTCTCTGGAGGTGTAAAATGCATTGTACTCGGCTTTTCTGCCTCTGGTTTCTACTACTGTGATCCCGGGTTCAACAAATTTATCTACAATGGAAACTGCCTCCTGTACAACTCCGCCGGGATTGTCTCTCAGGTCTAATATCATTCCTTTGATACCGGACTGCTCATTGAATCCAACCAGTCTTTCACGGATCTCTTCCGCTGATCCAATTCCAAACTGATTGAGTCTGAGATAGGCTATATCCTCATTACCGGGAACAAGTCCTGCAAAACTCACATTTCTTACTTCAGTCCTGCGCCGTGTGAGTATCAGATCAAGCGGGTCTTCAGAACCGAAGCGCTGAATGGTTAGTGTTAATTCAGAACCGGCTTCACCGATGGTAAGATCCAGCACTTCTTCCGGCTGAAGGTCCTCAGCAGGAACTCCGTCCACCGAAATAATAATGTCTCCAGCCCGGATCCCGGATTCTTCGGCAGGCCCGCCCTCTAAAGGAGCCACCACTACTACATTTCCATCCCGGAACCCCAGCTCAACACCGATTCCGGCAAAATTACTACCCGACCTGATCTCTGCTTCTTCATTCTGAGCTTCCGAGAATAAAACAGTATATGGATCCAGCGTTTCCAGCATTGCATTGAGGCCGTTACGCATCAGAATTTCAGGATCTACTTCATCAACATAATCCAAAGCTACATTTTCATAGGTCTTACTGAAAATGCTGAAATTCTTTTTGATCAGGAAGTAAACGTCTGATTGCTGTGCAGCAATATCAGCCCACGTAATGGTTAACAGAAGAATTAAAATTGAATACTTCTTATTCAGGCTGATGTTCATTCCCTTAATTGATCCTGCTTATCTTTATCTTTTGTCCTACATAGATTCGGGAACCATTAATACCATTCAGGTTTCTGATCTGAGATAACGATACACCGAACTTATCCGCGATTCCGCTCAATGTATCATTTCTTTGAACGGTGTAGGTTCTGAAACCATCATCACTGTCGGATGTTGCGGAAGCAAGAAATATATTTTCTCCGCTTCTTTGCTTTCTTTCCAGGTTTTGCTTTTCCGCAAATCCCATGGTATTGATCTTTTCGTAATGAGAAGCCCGGTTTTGAGGCACATATATGGTAAGGCTCTTCCCGACACGGATCGTATTACCAATACCGTTCCAGCTTCTGATTTCCCAGGCTCTTACGTCATACCATTCGGCAATGTGCCCTACAGTGTCTCCGGTCTTTACTTTATAAGTTACCGGTGTGGAATTAGCCGGAGCAGATCTTCTGGAACTGCTGCTTGTGCGGCTTGAAGATGTCGAGGTCTGATTGCTGGGACGGTTTGCTGAGATAGCCTCTTCCGCTCCTTTTGGCAAAGGAATAGCCAGTCTCTGGCCCGGATATATAGTATTGGACAAATTATCGTTAGAGGCATAAATACCAGCAACAGTCGTTCCATATTTTCTTGCTATGACACCCAGCGACTCGCCTCTTTTAACCGTATGCATTGTAATATTCTGACTTCTTTCCTGCTCAGGGATCTTAGAGTAATTCTCCAAAAACAGTTCTTTTCGGTCGGCAGGTATCTTAAGCGGATATTTGCTGCCCGGAGGAGTGGCCCATCTCAAAAGCTCCGGATTATATTCTTTAAGCTGATCAGTGGTGATTCCGGCCGCCTGGGCAAGTGAGCTCAGTTCCATTAATCCGTTTACTTCTACAACTTCGTAGCTGTATGGAGTACCCTCATACTCTTCCTGAAAGCCGAATTCGGTTGGATTCATTGCGATCATAGCAGTTGCAATGAAGCCGGGTACATAACCCCGGGTCTCACGAGGCAGATAGGGATAGGCTGCCCAGTAATCTTCCACACCGCCTGCGCGGCTGATCGCTCTTTTTAATCCCCTGGGGCTAATATTGTAGTTTGCCATCGCAAGATGCCAGTCGCCCCAGATATTGTAGAGGTCACGCAGGTGACGTGCTGCTGCTCTGGTTGCTTTCTCAGGATCACGACGCTCGTCGATCCACCAGTTTACTTCAAGGCCATACACGGAGCCGGTAGCCCTGATAAATTGCCACATGCCGACAGCAGCAGCCCAGCTTCTGGCAGTGGGATTCAGTCCACTTTCAATGAATGCCAGGTAGGTTAGCTCTTCCGGCACACGCTCTTCTCTGAAGATCTTTCGCATCATCGGCTGATAGGTTTCTGCCCTTTGCAGCCAGGTTTCCATAACCTCAGGTCTTCGAAGAGTATAGTAAACCAAATGACGGTTAACCTGCTGGTTCTGGATCAGCGGAACATCGGTTTTTGGTAGTACAGCATCTTCCGGAAAAGAGAAGTTACCCTTCATCCAAGAATCATCTTCAGAAAATAATTCTTCCTGTATAGCGAAGATCTCTCCTTCCGCTTCATTTTCCATCTCTGTGATACCATAAAACTGACGGTATTCGGAAATAACAGAACGGTATAGTTCGGTGAAACGCTGATCACTCTGGATCTCAGGGTAGTCGTCGAGCAGGTCCTGAGTTGCGGTCAGTGCATTATTGATCCTTTTTTCAGCTTCCACCGGTTCATTCTGAACCTGAGCATCCAATGCAGAAATGTGGATCTTATATACCTCTGAAATTCGGGCCAGCAGATCTCTCTGGAAGGGATCCAGATCTTTTACTGCAGTAGGGGTATTATCCGCACTGCTGTTACCCAGCCCCTGCATAGGGTTAGTATAAGGAAGCAATCTCAGAGGCATATCCTCCAGATCAATATCCGATTTATTCTGAGCTACAACATTATTAAAAAGGGATCCTGTCAGGATCACACTGATCATAGCCAGAAATTTGATAGTTTTGTTCCGCATGTAGATCAACCGTAGATTTTTTAGATTGGGAATAAAGTAATAATTCTGAACCTGAATTGAGAGCCAAATTTTAGCCTGAGGGTATGGTTTAAGAGTAAACAGACTAATTTTTGTTACTTACCTCAGTCTCCTTCAACTTCCTTTCATGACCGGTCCATCTCTGTACGATCGGCCATCTCCTACCTATACCAAATGATTTGGGTGAAACCTTCAGACCCGGAGCTGACTGATAACGTTTATATTCATTTCGGTCGACCAGACCGATCACACGGTCAGTCACTTCTTCCGGAATGCCCTGAGCTATGATCTCTTCTCTTGAACTCTGGTCCTCAATATAGTACTTCAAAACAGCATCCAGTGTTCCGTAGTCAGGAAGAGAATCCGTATCTTTTTGATCCGGCCTCAATTCAGCACTTGGCTCCTTTTCGATAATACTATCGGGTATAATCTCCTTTCCATGGTATTTCTCATTATACCATCGCGCGATAGAATAAACTTCGGTTTTATACACATCCGAAATCAGCGCCAGACCTCCTGCCATATCTCCATACAGGGTGCAATAACCTACTGCCAGTTCCGATTTATTTCCGGTATTCAGCAGCATGTAACCGAATTTATTTGATAAGGTCATAAGTAAATTTCCGCGGATCCGGCTCTGCAGGTTTTCTTCAGCAACACCAAACTCTGTATCCTTAAAAAGCGGATCCAGTTTATCCATGAATACATCATAAATATCTTTGATTGCGATCTCATGGAGTTTAATTCCAAGATTTTGAGCCAGCTTCTCGGAATCACTTACACTACCACTGGATGAGAACTGCGAAGGCATGGTGACCGCTATTACATTTTCGGGACCCAATGCTTCCGCTGCGATCGCACAGACTAAAGCGGAATCGATACCCCCACTCAATCCCACCAGGACCTTATCCGAGATCCCCGTTTTTTCCATATAGTCTCTCAATCCAAGCGTCAGTGCCCTGAAGATGGATTGTTCCTCCGGAGGATCCTCCAATGCAGCAGGTTCAGCATTAAGGATACTTATCCCCTGATCCTGAGCATGATAATGTATATCCAGGTTACATTCTTCAAACCGGGCAGCCCGGGCAAGCATATTACCCTGAGGATCGGCGATCAGTGAGTCTCCATCAAAGACCAGCTCGGTCTGTGCACCGACAGAGTTAACATAAAATAAAGGCCGTTTATACTTTTTCGCATGTCCCTGAAGCATTGAACGGCGGCTGTGAGGCTTATACTTGGTAAAGGGTGATGCAGAAATATTAATAATAGCCTGGGCACCCTGCTCTACCAGAAGTTCTGCCGGGTTTACATCGTATATATGATAATTAATCTCGTTAGCATTGTACCAGATATCTTCACATACGGTGATCCCAAAGGAAACTCCGCCTATCACAACCGGTTTAAATTCACTTCCCGGCTCAAAATATCTTAGATCATCAAACACATCGTAGGTGGGCAACAAAGCCTTATGTACAAGAGCTATCTGATCCCCGTTAGCGGCTACGATGGCAGAATTATAGCATTTTCGTCCCACTCCGCTGTGGTTGGGTGTAATCGAGCCGAAGATCACGGTCATTGCTCCGGTATGATCAATGATCTCCCTGTTCAGCTGATAACAACTCTCCCGAAAAGCTTCTTTTTCCAGAAGATCCATAGGCGGGTATCCGGTTAACATCAGTTCAGGAAGGATCAGCAGTTCAATCCCGTCTTCTTCAGCATTTTGGATCGATCGGATGATCTTATCTTTGTTTCCGGTAAGATCTCCGATAACAGGATTCAGTTGTGAAAGTCGGATCTTCAATAGTCTGGGTATGTTTATTTTTGATACAAGTTACAAAGTGACAGTGTTACAAAGAAGTCTCTGCCTAGATGAGTGGTGTGTGACTCGCAAGGCTCTCTGAGATAACCCTTTTCCTGCGAAAATTAGTCGCCCTGTTTACTGACATAAACGGTCTTGCAGTTCACGAATTCACGGATTCCATATTTACTCAGCTCCCTGCCATAACCGGATTGTTTTAGACCTCCGAAAGGAAGACGGGGGTCGGAGCGAACAAAATCATTCACAAAGCAGCACCCAGCCTGCAATTTCTCAGAAGCAATAGCTTCAGCTTTCTCAATGTCTTCTGAAAATACAGCTCCGCCAAGTCCGTAGACCGAATCATTTGCAACCCGGATCGCTTCCTCTTCATCATTGACCCGAATCACAGCAGCGACCGGACCAAAAAGCTCTTCTTGGTAAGCAGGCATTCCTTTTTTCACATTTGTAAGCAAAGTAACCGGGTACCAGGCCCCTTCCTGTTCAGGAATTTTACCTCCTAAAACGCATTCTGCCCCTTGCTCTGTACTTTTTTGCACCTGTTTATGTAACTCATCCCGCAGGTCAGTTCTCGCCATTGGTCCTACATCGGTATGTTGGTCAAAGGGATCACCGATCTTCTTATCGGACAATAGCTTTTTCACTTTTGATACAAAGGAATCATAGACCTGGTCGACTACCACAAATCTTTTCGCTGCAATACAAGACTGACCACTATTCAATAACCGGGAAGTAACACATTTTTCTGCAGCCTTATCCAGATTTGCGTCTTCCAGTATGATATATGGATCACTTCCTCCCAGCTCAAGTACCGTTTTTTTAAGAGCTGCACCTGCTTGAGAGGCTACTGCTTTGCCCGCCCGCGTGCTGCCTGTTAAGGTAACTGCCGCTATTCCTTTATTCTCGATGACCTCTTTTACCTGATCCACTTCCACTATAATACTGCGGAACAGTTCAGCCGGGATTCCTGCCTGGTGCATGATCTTCTCGATCATCAGCGAACACCCGGTGGTATTCTCAGAATGTTTCAGGATCACTCCGTTACCGGCCATCAGGGCGGGAGCGCTGAATCTCAGGACCTGCCAAAGAGGATAATTCCAGGGCATAATGGAGAGAATTACACCCAGAGGCTCAAAATGTACATAGCTCCTGGAAGCATCCGTTGATACGGGCTCATCTTCCAGGAATTCCTCCGCATGATCTGCATAATACTCACAGACCCATGCACATTTTTCTGCTTCAGATTCTCCCTGTGCCAATGGCTTGCCCATCTCTTCAGCCATCAATTCAGCAAGTTCCTTTTTTTTCTGCCTTAATAAATCAGCAACCTTCTTCAGGTATTTTCCCCTTTGTTCATAAGTGCGGGCTCTCCAGCTAACTTGCGCAGATACTGCCTGTTCAATAATCTCTGATACCTGTCTGTTGGTCATCAGTTCAAAGGCCTGAATATCCCTGCCCGTTGCAGGATTTATCGTTTTGATCATGTTCTTCCTCATTTATTTTAAGAACAGCTTAGGTTGTATGCACATTCCGCCGAACGGCCCCGGCAATGGTCTCCAGGGTCTCAATGAGAAGTTTATCCTCAATGATCAGTGGTGGAGCAATTCGGATCAGTGTGTCGGAATGAAGGGTCCAACCCAGCAGGATCTCTTTTCCGAAGCACTCTTCAACCACCTTTTGAGTAAGTTCCCGGTTTTCCAGCTGTAGTCCCAGCATCGCCCCTTTCCCCCGGACTTCGATTATACCCGGGCCTGAAAGAATCGTTTTAGCTTTTTCCTCAATCAGCTCAGCTTTTTCAAAGTAATCACCGCTCAATAGCTCTTTTAAGTTTGCATATGCTGCTGCTGCCGATACCGGGTGACCTCCGAATGTAGTTACGTGGTTAAGAGGAGGATCATATTTAAAAGCTTCGAAGATCTTGGGTGAAGAGACAAACGCCCCCATAGGCATTCCTCCCGACATGGCTTTAGCCAGACAAAGGATGTCCGGTACCACGTTATAATGTTCGAAGGTAAAAAGCTTGCCGGTTCTGCCGAATCCGCTCTGAATTTCATCGAAGATGAGTAAAGCACCGGCTTCATCGCACCGGTTTCTGACCTCGCATATCCAGTCCGGATCAGATTCGATAATCCCGCCTTCGCCCTGAATTGGTTCCATGATCACCGCTGCTGTGTCTTCATCAATCAGGTCCAGTCCCTCATATTGATTAAAATCAAGGAAATGAACATCTGGCAACAGCGGCTCATATGGATCCCGATATATATGACGGCCGGTTACACTCAGCGATCCATGTGTGTCGCCATGATAACTATTATTAAATCCTATCAGCTTGGTCCGGCCCGTGAATTTTTTAGCCAGTTTCAGTGCACCTTCATTGGCTTCTGTTCCGCTGTTCACCAGGTAAACCTGAGAGAGATTCTCCGGCAACTGGGAAGTAAGTAAGTCAGCAAAGTCTACCTGAGCAGACTGGATGAATTCGCCATATACCATCACATGCAAATGACGGTCTACCTGCTCCTTGATTGCTTTTACTACCGCTGGATGCCTGTGCCCAAGACTACTGACTGCAATTCCGGAAATAAAATCCAGGTACCGCCTCCCTTTCGTAGTATATATGAAAGGACCTTCCGCATGACTTATTTCCAGCCCCATGGGTTGATCACTGGTCTGTGCAATAACTTTTTGAAACTTTTCGAGCATTTAGGACTTCAACTTTCGATAAGATTTACGTTTATTAAAATAAGAGGATTTTACTTAAAGCGTTCTCTAACCCAACAAATTTAAAAACATCATTATATGTCAGCATTAAAGCTATTTTCTGTGATGCTATGCCTCGGTTTAATAACTGCCTGTGCATCAAACAAAAATGATACAGATAACACTCCGGCAATGGATGAATCTGGAGCTGAAGAACTTGTTCCCGGCAGTGTGATGGCACGGATCTTTATCCTTGAGAATACTTCAGAAGGTGATGATATCAGTCTCGAAACTGAGATCGTTGAAATAGTTAAGAATGGTCCGCAATCTCCAGTGCTTAATAAAGGAGAGCGCATTACACTTATAGTTTCCAGCCAAAAGATTAAGGACGCTCTTCCTGAGGAAGGTGATACTATTACAGCTTTGCTTCAGTCGAAGGAGATCGTCCGGATGGGCAGTGACCCTGTTATGGAGTGGGAACTGTCAGAAATATTCTACTAATACTTATTACAATAAATATGAGAGCATCTAAAATAATTTTACCAATAACAGCACTATGTATACTGATCGGGTTGCCGGTTTTACATCATAGTACTAGTACCGCGCCGGCGTACGAAAAAAAGACCAAGACCATGGAAGATCGTATCCGGACTAACGAAGGGCGAGCAGAATATTTCTTTAATCTCATGAGAGATCCTGCCACTAATTCGATCCCCAATAATATCAGAAGTCTGGAATTAGAGCATGCCAGAGATCTGCCGGTTGTATCCAGAGCGAAAAGTGCGATGGATCCAAGGGCTTATACTTTTACTGAAATTGGGCCTAACGACGTTGGAGGAAGAACCCGGGCACTGGCAGTCGACCTTGATGATCCCAGTATTATTCTTGCCGGAGGTGTATCAGGAGGAGTATGGAGATCCACTGATTCAGGAAATACCTGGACACAGGTAACTGACCCCTCCGTGATCAACAGTGTGACTTTTATTACACAGGATCCAAGAGCCGGGTTTAGAGATAACTGGTATTTTTCCTCCGGGGAATTCAGTGGTAATTCCGCCGGATCCAGAGGTGGAGGTGGTTTTTATTATGGCAATGGTATCTTTCGGTCGACCGACGGAGGTCTGACCTGGACACAGATTGCAACTACTGATCAAAGTGATAATAATTCCTTTAACAGCCCTTTTGATTATATCAGTAAGATTCTGGTCAGTCCTACAACAGGCACTGTTTTCATTGCAAGTAATGGATTTGGTATTTACCGCTCAACCGATGGATTAAACTTTACTCTCGCTTTAGGCGGTTTTGGAGAGCATCAGTGGGCAGATCTGGATATTGATGATTCCGGTAATATAATTGCCTCCATCTCGGAAGCCGATGCCTGTGGCTCATGCAGCCCGGCAAATGCCCCAGGAGTATATTATTCCGACAGCGATGGAGTCAACTGGACTGATATTACTCCCACTTTTTTCCCTGCTGAGCATGCAAGATCCGTCATAAGTATTTCCCCCTCTACTCCGAATGAGGTGTTCGTCCTTACCAACTCTAATAATAATCCTAAATTATCTTACATCGACCTGAACGACTCTGCAAATAATGAGGACCGGACTGCAAACCTTCCGGACTATGGTTCACCCGCAGGAAACTTCAATCTTCAGGGTGGTTATAATATGGTGGTAGAAGTTCACCCAACCGACCCGGATATCGTTATTACTGGAGGCACTAACCTGTATATCTCATTTGATGGCTATACAACGGCACAGCCAACCAATGCCGGGGATATGTGGATCGGCGGATACAATTCCGATAATACCGGGTTTTCGCTATATGAAAATCATCATCCTGATCAGCATGTAATTTCATTTGATCCCGTTGATCCCAATAAAGTATGGAGTGGACATGATGGTGGCTTAGCGTACTCAAGCAATATTACCTCAACTCCGGGTTCATGGGTCAATAAAAATAACGGATATAATGTAACTCAGTTTTATGATGTTTCTTTATTCCGTGGTGTTGATGACCCAAGGGTTGTGGGTGGAACACAGGATAATGGTTCCCCATTCTTCAATTTCGATACTAACGGCAGCAGTACGGCATCGGTTGATATTTCATCCGGTGATGGCAGCTATTCCGATTTCACTTCAACTTATGCTTACGTATCAAGTCAACGTGGAAGAGTCTTAAGACTAACGATCAAGGAAGATGGGTCATTGACCAGCATATTCAATGGTCCCCCGGATCAGGACTGGACCTTTGTAGCTCCATCTGATGCTTCAGGGCAGCTCTTTATTCATCCCTTCGAAATCGATCCCTATTTTACCGGGACTATGTACTATCCGGAATCGGACTCTATCTGGATAAATAATAACACCGGAGGAATACCCTTGTATCAAGGTTCAACCATGGAAGGATGGTCCAAGATCAATGAAGTAAGTTCCGGAGTTGGAACCACGATCACTGCCCTGGAAGCTTCCGTGGATAATCCAAGATCTCTTCTTTATTTCGCCGGATATAGTAATAATTCGGCTCCAACTTTTTCCAAACTTCCGTCAGCAACCAGTAATACGAACCAACAGATCGTTAATATTCCCGGTGCTGCAGTTGGTGCCTATCCCCATGATATCAGTATCAATCCAACGGATGGAAACGAGGTAATGGTGGTATTTGCCAACTATAATGTACCCAGTATATTTCATTCAACCGACGGTGGTACAACCTGGAGCGACGTTGAAGGAAATCTATCAGGCGATATCTTCATCCCCGGACCTTCAGTCAGAAACGCAGCCATAGCACAAACTCCGGATGGCCCGGTCTATTTTGTCGGAACCAGTACCGGTCTTTACTCCACGACTCAGTTAGACGGATCAAATACAACCTGGACCCGTCAGGCTGAAGATTTGATAGGAACCACGGTAGTTGAGTCATTGGACCTACGTCCTGATGACAACGTTCTTGCTGTAGCTACCCACGGCCGAGGAATATTTATTGGCGAACCGGGTATTGTAACCAGTAATGAAGACGGAACGGATGGATCCATTCCAACTGAATTTGAACTCAGTCAGAACTATCCTAACCCATTTAATCCTACTACCAATATCAGCTTCTCACTGCCTGCTAATTCAAATGTGAACCTAACGGTATATAACATTAACGGACAGAAGGTAGCAGAGATACTGAACGGTCAGTTTATGGGTATTGGAAATCATAGTGTAAGTTTCGATGCAGGTGACCTTGCCAGTGGTGTATACATCTATCGCATCAGTGCACGTTCTTTAAGTGGTAGCTCTGATTTCACTATGAGCCGAAAGATGACGCTCATTAAATAGACCAGACCGGTCTGAAAATGGTGTAAATAAAGAAAGCCGCAATTTGCGGCTTTCTTAGTTTAGAGGCTTTTCAAAAGAGCAGTGATCTCTTTCTGTATCTCTCTGCCTTTATCTCTCGCATACCATAAATGAAGGTTCTTACTGGCTTCTGCATTTTCAATTTCAGGGTCTGCTCTCATGGAAAGATATTCCTCCTGAAATATTTTGGGGCGGGGTCCCCAGGTAGCCAGCACCTCCAGTTCTTCTTTGTCAATAATAATCAGCTTAGGGATAGAACGACTCCCATTCGTCAGAAACTGATCCATCACTTCATCATTCTGATCTCTTAAGAGCAGTTTTAATTCGATCAGGTCATTTTCTGCTGACATTTTTTTAATAAAGGGAAGAATCTGACCCGCATCTCCACACCAGCCTTCAGTAAGTACCAGCCAGATCTGAGGCCGCTCAATGCTAGTCAGCTCGGAGATCAGCTCTTCGGATAGGATTGCCTTACGTTCCCAGCGATTCATTCTCTGAATACTCAGACGGGTATAATTTAGCTGACTTTCAGTGTTATCATCATTGGTCGTACGTCCCTTCTCATAAAGCTCCTCAACGAGATTGCTGTATTCATGGTAAGTCAATGACCTTGTTAAAAAGGCCGGACTCAGCAAGTCAGTGATTTCCATAAAATATTTCTTTTGTTCCTGATGCCATTCAACAAGTTAGGCATCAAAATCTTACCAATTGATCGATTGTAGCAATAACACTGATAAGATGAATATCACGAAACTCAGAGAAGCAATGAATTTGAGCTTCATAACTAACCCGTATTCCGCCATTTCGCCCTTTAACCGGTAAAGTAAAATTGTAATTAATCCTAAAGCCGGTAAACTGACCACTCCGAATGAGATTCCATAGACCTCCTTCTGCTGAAAAAGAAAAAAACTTACCAGTAACGACCCACTGACAAACATCAGCATGAAGAACGTCCGCACACCCGGCAGACCGTATTTTAACGCAAAGGTCCGATCCTCCCTCTTCTCATCCTCTTCATACTGATAGACCTGGGATACCGGATACAGGCTAAGAATAAGACAGGCTACCCCTAGTGCTGTCAGTCCTTCATTTAAACCCAGGGATCCTCCACCGGCCAGTATTCCCATTAAAAAGGAATTGGTACCGGTACTTCCTCCAATAGCAATAACACTTAGCCACGGGTGTCCTTTCCACCGTGCATGGGGCGTTGAATATAACCAGAAAAGAAGCATACTGACGGAATAGATCAAAGCAAATGAAGTTCCTACTGTATACCAGCCCCACAAAAGACCTATAAACTGCATGAAGAGAGACAAAGCCCACATCCATTTTTGCATCGGAGGAGGATTTTTCAGCCCGCCAATGGGTCCCTCATCCTTGTCCCAGTAAGAATTATAAGCTGTAGCGCCACCAAACAAAAGTATATGTACATTTAAAAACTGGGTCCAGAAAGAATAGCGGTCGGTTTCAGTCAGATAGATCGCTGCAAGCAGATAGCCTCCTGAAAGGATCAGAAACTGATAATGAAGCCTGAGATGCAGAATAAAGTTCTTGATCTGTGTCAGCATATTGGTACTCCCTGCTGCCAAAGTAATGAAGAATTCCGGTTTTAACGAAGAGATGATCTAAATTATGAACCTCTGCCTTAATCCTCCTATCTTTGTGTGTGATCAAGATGGAAGAACATACGATTCAAAAGGAAATCATCCCTAAAGATGCCTGGCAGATGCAAGCCCTTGAGCATGAAGCCAGAGTATCTGCATTGCTGGATGAATACCTTGAAAACCGCTCAAAACATATTAAAGAGCCGGTCATGGATTTTCTCTTTGAATATTATGCATTTCGCCCTTCGCATCTGGCCAAGTGGTCTCCGGGACTCAGATACACCTTACAATACAATGATATAAGTGAACTGCCGGAATACTGTGAATGGAAGACGGAAGGCGATATTGCTTATCTGGATATCAGCCAATTCCCGGAAAAGAGGATCTCATCTGTGAAATGGATCCATAAAATGCTTAAAAACTCTCGGGCTCATAAGCCCTCATTTGCCTGTTTCGGGATGCATGAATGGGCAATGGTTTACAAAACATCAAAACCCAGGCATAATCAGATTCCTCTTCGAATGGAAGAGAACGAACTGGCGGAATTTGTAGAATCCCGGCCCCTGCTTTGCACTCATTTTGATGCCTTTCGCTTCTTCACCAAAGAGGCAAAGCCAATGAACCGATATGAATTATCCAGAGAGAAATTTGAGAATATGGAACAACCGGGCTGTATTCATACAAATATGGACCTGTATAAATGGGCCTTTAAATCGTGGCCCTGGATCAGTAGTTCACTGGTCCTGGATGCATTTGAACTGGCCTATGAAGCCCGGGTAATTGACATGAAAGCCAGTCCCTATGATATGAGAGAATATGGACTGGAACCCATCAGGATAGAGACCGAAGAAGGCCGGAAGATCTATAAAGAAGAACAGGAAAAAATATTCCAAAAGGGAAAGCCGGTTCGGGCACAGATCATTACAGAATATGAATATCTGCTTTCCTCGTTAGATACTGCTTAGTTGCTTAAGCTGACCTTTCCAAGGTGAACTTTTTCACCCTCAACCATAACGCCATCGCCCCTGATCAATTCATTGGCAAAAAAGGCCATCATAACTGCTTCTTTAGCATCCGGATCGATCCCCAGTTCACTGAAATTATATACACGGGCATTGGGTATCCGTTCTTCTAAACCGGTCATTATTGTTTTATTATGCACACCTCCCCCGCTTACAAATAACTCAAAATTATGTTCCTGGGTGACCTCTTCTGCTGCGCGGCTGATACTCTGAATGGTCACTTCTGTGAGTGATGCAATAAGGTCCTTAGGATCAAGTTCGATCCCGTGTCCCTGCATCAGGTCTTCAATGAAAAAGAGTCTGAATTCTTCCTGTCCGGTCGTTTTTGGGAAGGGTCTCCTGAAGTAAGGTTCAAGCAGAATATACTTGATAAGTCCACTGTGAGCATTCCCCTCCGAGGCAATGATCCCGTCTTCATCGTAAGGCCGGTCAAAATATTTAATCATTGCTTCGTTGATCAAAGTATTTGCCGGTCCAACATCGCCGGAGATCACTTCCCACCCGCTACTTTCTGAGGGCAGCCAGGTAAGATTAGAGATTCCACCCAGATTCAAGAGCATGCGGTGATTCTTTTTATCCTGAAACAGCATTTGGTCAAATAAAGCAGCCAGCGGAGCTCCTTCCCCTCCTGCAGCAGTATGCTTTTGCCGGAAATCACTTATAACCGGTATCCCGGTCCGAAAAGAAATATGGTCTCCGTCTGCGATCTGGAGAGTTGCATTCACTGCCTGCCCGGTCACTGCCGGCGCATGATATATAGTTTGGCCGTGACTGCCAATCAGGTCTACTTCTTCAGCAGTTATGCCCCAGATATTTAATGCCTGCAGAATTAGGTCGCCCATCAGATTTCCCAGTTCTGCATTGAGTACGGTAAGAGCTCTGCAGTTGATCTGTTCACGCGATTGCAGAGATAATATCTTTTCCCTGAATATCTCCGGAAGATCCAGGGTTATAAACCGGTCGCATCTGATCTCTGTGTCCTGACCGGAACCACTCAAAGTACATAGTGCAATGTCTAAGCCATCAACCGAAGTCCCGGACATGCACCCGATAACCTTTAATGTCGGCTTAGATAGCAGCTTATATAGTTTACCCAGCGGTTTGTTCATGGTTTAAAAGCAAAGTATTTTAATTCAAAAATAATGTACCCATGAGCGAAGAAAATGAAGAAGCTTTCCAGGCATTTATGGAAGACCTGGAATTTCTTATCAACACCCTTAAAGATAGCTTTGAATCCCAGGATGTCCAGTTTTTTATTGATGAGCAACATAACACCCTTTTTGTAAAGCTGGAAGGTCTGGATGAATATTCAGAAAAAGAGATCGAAGAAATTGCCGGTCCTGTGCTTGATGAACTGGATCTTGATTTCGAAGAGATCACTCTCCTCCCGTTATAGATCTACATTAAGAAAAGCGCTTTCAATCTCTTTTTTTTGATAAGCGGATGATTCGTATTTTCTGAAAAATATCTTTGGAGTAAAAATGGAAAGTACCAATACCGGCTATACTATGAGCTGCATTATGTGTGGCGAGGTAAATGATGAGAAGGAAACCAGTACCTACTGTACCTCTTGTGGAGGAGTATTGCAGATAGAGTATAATGAGATCTCTGAGAAGATCCAGTATCCACTGAAAGAGATTCTTCCCGATCCTTTAAAAAACCACCCTACTGCACTGAAAAGGCTTGATCGTCTTTCAGAAAAGTATGATGCTGATCTTTATGCAAAACTGGAGTTTGAGAATCCTACAGGCTGTTTTAAAGACCGCGGTTCATATATAGAAGTTCAAAAGGCAATGGAGCTTGGGGCAGACGCAATATGCCTGGCTTCAACCGGAAATATGGCCGCATCGGTTGCTGCCTATGCTTGTTATTTCAAGATTCCCTGTTTCGTATTCGTACCGGAAAAGACTCCGGAAGTTAAGCTTGCACAGGCTACTATATATGATGCTACTATCCTCAAGATCAAAGGGGATTTCAGAACCTGTGAAGCACTCGTACGAGAGTTCGCAAAATCAGGTAATTATTACCTGGCAGGCGATTATGTATTCCGCCAGGAAGGTCAGAAAAGCTGCGCTTACGAGATGTATGAGCAGGGTATAACAGATTTTGATTATATTTTTGTGCCTATAGGTGCGGGTACAAATTTCGCTGCTATATATAAAGCATATAGAGAAATGAAAGCAGCCGGCCAGATTGATAAGATCCCTTCATTTGTCGCCGTACAACCCGAGCAGAGTTCGCCGGTGGTTGAGGGTATCTTTAAAAAAGAAAAGATCATCAAGGAGCAGGTCAACACTATGGCAGATGCGGTTGCTGTGGGCAACCCATTTGACTTCTATAAAGTGCTGGATTGTATTGAACAGACTGATGGAATGGCCTTTACTGCCACCGAAAATGAATTACTGGAATCCATGCGGGAAATGACCATAGAGCAGGGTTATTTCACGGAACCGGCCTGTGCCATACCACTGGCAACTTTTAAAAATAACCTTGAGACCTTCAAAGGCAAGAAATGCCTGTTCGTACTTACCGGTACGGGACTTAAGAGTGCGCATATTGTTGCAAAATACTCCCTTTCTTCACCGGTTCTACCTCCCGACCTTGGAAGAGTTCAGCAGTATATTGATTCCGGTTTTGTTGAGATGCAGAAGAATTCCTGGGGACAGTCCAGGGATAATGCTGTCTCAGGTCTTAAAATGGACGAAGCTCACAGCAAGCTTTTTGAACAGTACGTATCCGAGTTTAATAAGAAAGGAAAAGTACTTAAAGAAGAAGAGATCCGTGTACTGCGATCTCTGGTTTATAATGAAGATGTAGACCTGGTATATCCTGTAGATGTTGTAGACTATAAACTGACTATGAGAAAGCAGGGACTCGTCAGTGCAGCTGTCAAACTCAGAATAAAAGGACAAGACGAAGATGTGATCTCACTGGATCAGGGAGTGGGTCCGATGGATGCGGTTCTGACTGCAATTAAAGCAGAGACTGACTCCATTATCCCTCTGGAGATCAAGAATCATGAGGTTGAGATCCTGAGCCCCGATACGGAATCACTGGTCGTGGTGACGCTGACCCTGGAAAAAGACGGCCATACCTTCACCTCTAAAGGTGCTTCACCTGATACCCTTGATGCACTGATCCAGGCCTTTCTAAAGGGGCTGGCTATAGCAAACAAGGCTTTGGCTGTATAGCGACCTCTTGCATTAAGCGCCTATTAATATTATACAATCCTAATCTCCTGCCATTTGATGGGTTGATATTGTTTTAATATTATAGGGCCGTTAATTCACTACAGACACTAGTATTAGGATGGTTACTAAAGAAACGGATGGTAAGATTAAAACCGGACCGATTGATATAAAAACTGAACAGCTTCCCTCGGATGTTATGTTCAACATATTGAAGAACAAACTGGGAAGAGATCCTAAGCTCGAAGATATACCCAAGATCCTTTTGTACATGCAAGAGGTACACGAAAAGCTAAATCAAGACTAAGATATTTTCCGGTTTTATCAGTAGTTACTCACCAGGCAATAAAAAAGCCTGTTTCAACAGACAGGCTTTCATTATTTCAGTTTATACTACCTCAATGCGTCTTCCAGTTCAAGGCTGGCATCACTTACCTCGTCACGATATTTAACGATTACCGGGCAGGAAATACTAACGCCCTTCTCTTTAGCCCATTCTGAATTCATCGGACGCGTTCCGGGTACCACAACCGCTCCTTCAGGTATGTCTGCTCCACGCTCGCGTATCTCTTCATTTACGGCATCATACACAGGTACTGCTTTCGATAAGATCACGCCCGGTGCGATCACTGCTCTTTTACGAATCAGAATACCTTCTACGATCACAGCTCCTGCTCCAATAAAACAATCATCTTCAATGATCACCGGATTCATTCCTACCGGTTCCAGTACTCCTCCGATCTGTACACCTGCCGACAGGTGAACATTTTTACCGATCTGAGCACAGGATCCCACCAATGCATGAGAATCAACCATTGCACCTTCATCCACATATGCACCTACGTTCACATATGCAGGAGGCATAATGATCACTCCCGGTGCTATATAAGCACCTCTTCTTACAGAAGAACCTCCGGGTACAAGTCTCACTCCATCTTCGGGTTCAAAGAATCGCGGTGGCAGATTATGTTTGTCAACAAATCCCTGATAAATTCCCTCATAGGATGTATTAGTGCCATTCTTAAATGATTCCAGTATGGCTTTTTTAACTTCTACATTAGCTTCCCACCCATCTTTTGTGGGATTAGCTGACCGCATCTCTCCGGTCTCCAGTTGGTCTAAAATATCTTCGTAGGTCATAATTATTTATTGTTGATGATTACTAAACCAGTTTGCAATAGACTGTTCTGATCTTCCCAGTTCTTCCCTGAGTTCATCCGTCACATCCTCTAATGCAAGTGGCGGTCTTACCGTTTCATGACTGATCCAGTCTTTCTGACGGATCAGAACTTTTGCCGGAGTTGGATTAGGAGCCTTGAAAAGAGAATCTGTTGCCTCTTTCCATACCGGAAAAAGACCGGAAGTTTCTCCCCCCAGGCACATTTCCACATAACGATGAGTTGCTTTTGGCCACACGTTTGAGGCTACCGATACCAATCCAACCGCACCCTCTTTTGCAAAAGCGGGAGTCATTCCATCATCTCCGCTGTACAGATCAACTTCGGGTGCAGCTTCTCTGAATGCTTTAAATTCTTCCACTGAACCACTTGCTTCTTTGACGCCCAGCAGATTGCTGAATTCTTTGGAGAGCATGGCAGGTACCGTTGGATGCATTTTAACCCCTGTTCTGGAAGGTACATTATAAAGCATACAAGGGGTCTGAGTAAGTTCCATTAAAGATTTAAACCATTCATACTGACCATATTTACCCGGCTTGGCGTACAGAGGGGTAACCAGAAGTAAAGCATCAACACCATGAGTATCACAGAATCTTATAAATTCTTTCTGTGTCTCGAGATCGAAACCTCCTATACCGGCCATCACCGGAATTTTCAGATCGAGGTCTACCGTGAACTTTATCACCGCTTTCTTTTCTTCGTCATTCAGGTTGAGCCCTTCACCGGTTGAGCCGAGTACAAGCACACCGTTACCGGCTTCTTCCTGCTTTCTCAGGATCTGTTCAAAACTATTATAGTCAATACTCCCGTCCTGCTGCATGGGAGTGATCATTGCGGTCCAAAGTGACTGTCTGATCATCATTTTTTCTCCTCCATCAGTTTATCGAATAAAGCACCAAAGTCGTACACACCCTGCTGCAATTCCTTATTATGTATTAGCTGTTCAATGGCCCAGATCGCTCCTTCAGCAAATAGTGCACGATCCAGAGCGGTATGATTTAAAGTAATTCGTTCGGTCCCCGTTTCAACGGTCAATTCATGTATCCCCTTAATATCTCCTTCCCTTTCCGAGCTGACTTCGGCATCTTTTCCCAGCCAGTCTTTCCAGGATAGTGCAGTACCGCTGGGTGCGTCCTTCTTATGAATGTGGTGTATTTCATGGATTCTGAATTCCGGCTCCTGCAATACCGATGATCCTTTTGAGATCATCTGAATGCATTTCCGGATAATATTCATACCCAAGCTGAAGTTGGATGCGATCACCCACTTTGTGCTGACCCTGCTGCTGAGATCATCCGGCCATTCATAACCGGTACTCCCCCAGGCTGCGGGTATTCCTGATTCAATTACCGCATCCAGAATGTCCGGTACTGCCGATCCCGGAACAAATATGATCACGCCGTCAGATCCTTTAAGTTTATCTGCGGTTGGCGGATTATTCTCATCGAAGGTTTGGTCCAGATTGCTTCCCAGCAATTCCACGACTCTACTTCCGGTTTTTCCTGTTCCGATTACTGAGATCTTCATTGATCTTTATATTAATTGATAAATTTCTTGTGTAGCATTCTGAGTATTTCTTCTGACTCAGATTCTTCTGTCAGGAAACAGAGGTTATGATTACTTGCGCCATGGCAGATGAGGCGAATATTATGATGCTCCATTGCATTAAAAAGCGGCCCACTGATACCGGCTGTTGCACTCAGGTCGTTACCGATCAATGCGATGAGAGCAAGATTTCGCTCTACTTTAACATGGGCATACTTACTCAGCTCTGCGATCACATCATCCGACAATTCTACTTTATTTGAAGCTTTAAAGGCCGTATCAAGGGTCAGGGCCACACTCACTTCACTGGTGGTAACAAGGTCAACAGATATGCCATGGTCGGCAAGCACTTTAAAAATATGTGCCAGAAAACCGGACTGCCCAAGCATCTCAAGGCTGTTAAGGGTAAGCAGTGTTTGTTCCTTTCTGAGAGACATTGCTCTGATGGACGGTTTCTCTTTGGTCTCTGTAAGGATCCAGGTCCCTTGTTTATCAGGTTCTGCACTCGAAAGCACATGAACATCGATATTGCTTCTGATCGCCGGTTTCAGCGTTGCTGGATGCAGCACCTTACCCCCGAAAACCGAAAGTTCAGCAGCCTCACTGAATGTAATTTCACTGATTGGGTGTGCATCCGGAACTACTCTTGGATCAGTGGTGTAAACTCCGGCAACATCGGTCCATATTTCCAGGGTGTCTGCATCCACCGCTTCAGCGAACAATGAAGCGGAGAAATCCGAGCCCCCTCTACCCAGTGTAGTCGTATTACCCAATTTATCTGAGCCTATAAAACCCTGGGTAAGAGTAACCTTGCTTTTGTCTATCTGTTCTTCGGCAAGCTTTCGGATCGCGATACGATCGGGTACGGCTTTACTGAACTGTGAATCTGTCCTGATCACTTCTCTGGCATCAAGCCATACAGCATCAACCCCATTTTCTTTTAAGATCTCCACAAATATATGAGTTGACATGATCTCGCCGAATGACATTAATTTATCCTGCCATCTTTTGTCTCTGCCACTATAGTCCATGTGTTCACGAAGTGAGGCAAAATCTCTTTCAAATACCGCTTTAACTGTTTCTTTATTTTGGCACTTATCAATAATTTCCAGATGTCGTTGTTCAATTCGAAACAGGATATTTTCTCTTTCATTAGCAAAAAGATCAGGATCTCCCAATGCTACAAGATCATTGGTGGTGCCTGATGTCGCACTAATAATGATAAGCTTACGGTTTGTATCAGAATGTATAATGGAAGCGCACCTTTGCATGGCTTCAAATGAGCCGACACTTGTACCCCCGAATTTCGATACTATCATTACACAAAAAATTTTGTATTGATGGCTTTGTTATTAGTCATATCAGAAATGTAACCTGTAATTAAGGCTCATTTAGTTGAATATTACCCTATTTTATGAAGCCATGATTAACTATCAGATCTGATAAAACTATGACCTGTTTTAAGTCTTTATTATTAATGTCATTATTACTGCTAAGCAGTTGTTCCGATTTAATGGAAAACAGCACATCGGAATTAGATGACAAGATACAACAAATATCTGTTGAAATAGATCCGGTAATCAAAAAACAAATGACGGATCAGTTATGGGATTCATTAATCTCTGTTGATCAGGTGCCGTTCCGAAAAGATTCTATTGTTTATTTCTTTTACCGGGGAGAAGCATCTTCGGTAACATGGAATGGGGACTTCAATAACTGGGGTCAGAGATCGTCCGGGACGGTCACGGGTGAGAATATTCCCGGCACAGATCTGTGGTATGCCCGTGATACTTTTCCAGCTGATTCCAGGATCGACTATAAGATCACCCTGAATAGTAATGACTGGATCCTGGATCCCTCTAATCCTCATACACAATACAGTGGATTCGGACCCAACTCTGAACTTCGAATGCCGGAGTGGAAAGAAGAAAAGCTAAATAAGCTAAACCCTGAAGCACCGAAGGGCATACTGTCTGAAGAACAAAGGATAAACAGTTCAGAACTGGGTTATGTGGTATCCTACAAAGTGTATACTCCTCCCGGCTATGGAAATCTTGAAAACCTTCCGGTATTATTTGTAACGGATGGGCATGAATATGCCGATCCTAGACTTGGCGCACTGACTATTGTACTGGATAACCTGCTATTCAATAAAAGGATCGAACCCTTGTTAGTGGTACTGCTGAGCCCGCTTGCTCAGGATAAAGAGGAATCTAACCGGCGTGTAGATGAACTGGGGATCAATGAAGACTACTTATCTTTTTTTTCATCTGAGCTTATCCCTGTTATTAACGAGGAATATAAAGTATCCAATCTTGCTGAAGACCGGGCAATTCTTGGAACTTCTCTTGGCGGGCTTAATGCCGCTTATTTTATATTCACAAAACCTGAATTACTTGGTAAAGCAGCTATTCAGGCTCCAGCCTTCTGGTTTAACCAGGAGATCTACTCTATAGTAAGGAATTCAAAGGCACAGGATCCTGAAATATTTATGAGCGTCGGAACTATAGGAGATAATCTGAATGATGCCCGTCAGATGAAGAAGATATTGTTAGAGAAAAAATACTCCTTTGATTATCTTGAAGTCAACGAAGGTCATTCATGGGGAGCTTGGTCTTCGCAGCTAGATGATATACTCATTCAATTTTACGGAAAGTGAGATAATCACATACCCGGATTCAGAAAACAGTTAATAAAACTTAATCACTGAGATCCGAAATTATCCTTATTCTTGTAGCGTATTAAAGGGTACAGTTTTTGGAAATTATTAAAATTCACAGGGGAAATATGCGTAAGGCTTATACAAAGAAAATTACTGTGTTAGCAGTTATGGTAGCCATTATCGGTGGTTGCAACATTCTATCTAACAATGAAAGTGATAATAGTCAGATATCAGTACAGAATGATATTCAGACATTAAACAAGAGACTTAAGATCGTCAACCAGGAGATAATACTGGATTCCACCAGAGCAAAATCAAGCATCTCTCCTACTACCGACGGTGATAAATTTATTCATCTTGCCAACGTAGAGTCTCCGGTAGATGCCGATGGAAACAGGCTGAGTGCTACAAGTATTGAGATCAGAGCCAACAAAGTTTATGTATCCTATCACCTGAATGAAAAACTATCCGGTACTGCAAAGATCTATGCAGGGGCAATCGATATTATTGACATGAATGAGGCGGATGAACCGGAGATCATTTCATCCGTTTCATTCGAGGATACCGACATTAATGCTATAGAGATCGAAGAGAATGCAAAACTGATCTGGCTGACCGGGGGTCGTAATGTGTCCTCTTCCGGATATGAGACCGGAACCCATAATGGAGCTGTTCTAGGTGAATTATGGATCAATGATGATGTATTCGTTGACGATAATTACAGAGAGATTCCATTGCCAAGTTTTTCCGGTAATGACATCGTAGACCAAGGCACGAATCTCTACGTATCTTCCGGTGCAACAGGCGGCGGTTTCTACGAAGTATCAAAATCTGGTCTGGAAGTACTACAAAGTTTCAGCTACAATTATGCTAAATCTATTGATAAGCGTGAGGACGACATCATTGGACTAAGTATTACCCCATCCGGAGAAGCACAATTTAATATGATCGACTTCAGCAGCAGCTCAGTCAATGAATTCACTTCAGGATTTTCTGTATCACCGGTAGATGGTAAAAATGTGATCGAACATCGTGACGCAATAACCTACGCTGCTATGGGTAATCTGGGCGTAAAAGGTTATAAATTTAACGACTCCGAGCCACTGTTCTATGAGTATAATGCTCCGGGTGGTGATGCTGCTAATGGTGTTACAGCTGATGGTAAGTATGTGTATATCGCAAATGGTACGGATGGATTATTCATTACAACTAATCCAAAGTCCGGCAACAAAGAGCCTGAATCGGTTTACAATTGGGATAACGGCAGCGGGTCTGCTAACTTTGTCAAAACAGACGGACGCTATATCATTCTCGCAAACGGAACCGATGGTCTTAACATTCTAAAGAAAAAGACCGGATCTGATTAAAGAACTTTATCTAATATCATAGGTCATAAATAGCATGGGCAACCATGCTATTTTTTTTTACTTTATTCAGCCTTAGCGGCATTTATTTTACACCGCTGTAAATATCAGATCCACACAGAACATAACTGACTTATGATCTTTCTTCAGGCTTCTAATACTGCATTATTTACCAATGACGCTGTTGTACTTGGAATTCTGATGGCCATACTAGCCGCCATCTTTATCACCTCTCATAGCGAAAATCCCTTCTGGAAGAAATTCTACCGATTTGTCCCTTCCCTGCTGCTCTGTTATTTCATTCCGTCATTATTTACCACTTTTGGAGTGATCTCAGCTGAAGAATCGAATCTTTATTATGTTGCTTCGCGATTCCTTCTTCCAGCCAGTTTGATACTGCTCACCCTGAGCATCGACCTGAAAGGTATTCTTAACCTCGGTCCGAAAGCCGTGATTATGTTCCTCGCCGGAACGGTTGGGATCATCATCGGTGGACCCCTGGCTCTTATGATCGTAGGAGCAGTCAGCCCGGATCTGGTAGCAGGAGCAGGACCAAGCGAAATTTGGAGAGGACTGGCAACGATCGCTGGAAGCTGGATCGGAGGCGGAGCCAATCAGACCGCAATGCTTGAAGTGTATCAACCGGACATGACCCTCTTCAGTGCAATGGTGACCGTGGATATCATAGTTGCCAATATATGGATGGCATTTCTGCTGTACGGAGCCGGTATATCTAAGCAGGTAGATAAATGGTTTAAAGCAGACTCATCAGCTATCGATACACTTCGTGACAACATTGAAGAATACCGTGCCAGTATCGCAAAGGTACCCACCCTGGTGGATCTCACCAAGATCGCTGCAGTTGCTTTTGTGATCACTGCGATCGGACATATTGTCGGAGACACAGTAGGCCCATGGATTGCTGAAAATGCACCGGCATTAAAAGATCTGAGTCTGGATTCCAGTTTCTTCTGGATCATCGTAGTTGCCACTACCGGTGGACTTATTGCTTCATTTACTAAACTCAGAAACCTGGAAGGTGCGGGAGCCTCCAAGGTCGGTTCCCTATTCCTGTATGTACTCGTTATGACCATTGGTATGCAAATGGATCTCGGTGCTTTTGTAGACGTACCAGGATATTTTGTGATAGGATTCATCTGGATTATCATACATGTGATCATTCTGCTCTCAGTAGGTAAACTCATCAAGGCACCTTTCTTCTTTACAGCTGTTGGTTCACAAGCTAATGTAGGTGGTGCAGCATCTGCTCCTATCGTTGCATCTGCATTTCATCCTGCTCTGGCGCCGGTCGGAGTACTGCTTGCCGTTCTGGGTTATGCACTCGGAACTTATGGTGCCTGGTTATGCGCGGAGATCATGAGAGTCGTATCTTAAACCAACGAACTGAGTCCGGTTCTTGTTAAGAGAACCGGACTAAAGCGATCATCAAAAAAGACGACCATTTTGAAAAGAGCATTAACCTTCCTTGCTGTGTTTCTTGCAGTTACAATTGCAGTATACAGCATGGTCATAGGATTCAATTTTACCGCATTCGAAACCCTTTTTAAGAACAAAGACGGTATGGTTGAGGGTTCTGAATATGTACCCAATACTTACTCCCTGAAAGGACTGACGGAGTTCATAGGAGATCATCCCGAATTTGCTTCCATTACTTCCTACAATGTAAATGATCCGGATTCCGGGATCTTCTATCAGTCTGACAAACTGATCTCTCTGGGGGCTACGACAAATCTTTTCCTTATGATGGAGTATGAACGGCAGGTTGAAGCCGGAATGCTCGATCCTGAAGAAGAGATCGCACTGGCTGAGATCGAAAAATTTGCTCTGCCTGAGATCAGCATCAACAGCCATCAGGATCTTTTGAGTGAGTTTGAGAATGAGCTGGTTCCTCTGGATAATATTGTAGCAGCTATGATCCGTAACAGTGACCTGGTGGCGGCTGACTACCTCTGGTTCAAGCTTGGAGAAGAGAATATCAGAAATACGATGGACAGCCTTTCACTAGACGGTGATCCTCTGCCTCTACCCTTCAGCGGCCTTTATGCTTCTTTAAATGCGGAGGTCCTGCCTAAGGACCAATTGGAAAATATGTCTGATTCCAGTTTTCATGCTTATGTCCTGGATCAGGCCTACAAGATCAAAGAGGATCCGGCGTATAATGAAGAGATCAAAGAGTTGTTTGATGATACCCGGATCGGACTTTCATTCATTGAAGAAAGAGACGCATTAAAATATTTTCCACAGACCACCACCCGTGAACTCGCCGGAATGATGCAAAAGCTGGTTCAGGGAGACCTATTCGGTGAAAAAATCGATAACAGGATCAAAGAAAAATTGAGATGGCCGGTTGGTTCCGAGACCATTGACCGTTCCTTTTCTGATTACGGTGCTATTTACGATATGAGAATGGGACTTCTATCAGGTATCGATTTCGGTACATCTGTTTATGATGGCCATACTTCTGTGCAGGCCGTATTCTTTGACCGGCTGCCAGTGGCCTTCTGGCTTCATATGTCATCCAATCATATGCAGGAAGACTATCAGCAAAGACTCATTTGGGATCCGGCACTGTATCAGACAACGGTAACAGAAATCAGAGGAGATAATGAATAAATACCGGTTTTTTTATATGATCTGGCTCTTGCCGGCTTACCTGTTGTTCATAACCATACAGCAGGGACTAGTTCATCAGGGAGCCATAGATACCTATGAAAATGGTGAGACTTATCTGGCCGACATCACAGATTTTGACATTAAACAGATCGCTGCACAGAGTAACGGATACGCGGATATACGCTTTGAGATGGACGGAGAAATTGTGGAACGCAAGCTGACCCTGTCTGTTCAGATGGCTCAAAAATTACTGGAGACCTCTACGGTTCCCCTTCGATATAAAGAAGACTCTTTTCAGCAGATCGTACTTATACCCACGTATACACTGCAAAAGAGTACTTCTATTTTAAACCTTTTTATGGCATTAATTGGCCTTACTGTCACCATTATTGCAGCCGCACTGGTACAAAGATATGCCAACAAAAAGATCCGTACCGGGGATGAAGAACTGATCATTGAAAGAGTGGATCAATGAGCCGAAAAAAAGGAACTCTTTATCTGATCCCCACTACATTGGGAAAAACTCCGGAAAACAATACCATTCCCGAGTACACTCTTGAAGTGTTACGCTCCCTGGATGTTCTAATAGTTGAGAATATTCAAACAGCAGTCAAATTCCTGCAATGGGTGGGAAACACGATCCCGGATTATAAGATCCGCTTCTATGAGCTGAATAAAAAAACTCCCGGACAGGAAGTTTTTTCATTTCTCAAGCCTTTAAAGCAAGGTGATAATGCCGGTTTGCTATCCGAAGCCGGAGCTCCTGCCGTAGCCGACCCGGGTGCTGTGCTCATCCGGATGGCTCACCAGAATGATATACCCGTTGTTCCACTGGTAGGACCCTCTTCGATTCTGCTTGCACTCATGTCTGCCGGATTCAACGGTCAGTCCTTTACTTTTCATGGATATTTACCGATCGACAGTAATGCACGCAAGAGAGCAGTTTCGGAACTGGAGCTGGAGTCACGCAAACTGGATCGCACACAGATCTTTATGGAAGCCCCTCACCGGAATAATGAGATGCTGAAAGATATTCTCAGAACCTGCTCAGATGACGTGAGGCTGAGTGTAGCAGCGGACCTCACTCTCCCGGGCGAGTATATCCGGTCCATGACCATCGCTGAATGGAAAAAGACCCGTAAACCGGATCTGCATAAAAGACCCTGCCTTTTTCTGATCTATGCTAAATAAAAAAGCCACGCTTTAACGTGGCTTTGAATTAATTGGGAGTTCGTTTTAATGTGCCCCTGCGGAATTCAATATTTGAACAACTACATCATGATGATGTATGGTTGCCTGATCTTTTGCTGACCAGCCCCGGTCGTCATATACATCTACATCACTTTTATGATCGATCAGGTATTGTACGATATCCTGATGTCCATTGGCCGATGCCCAGTAAAGTGCGGTGGTTCCCCTGTTATCTCTGTGGTCTACGTCTGCGCCTTTTTCGGCTAAGAATTTAACGATAGAAAGGTGTCCGTGTTTAGCAGCTTTGTATAATGCGGTGCGCTCGTGTTCGTCTTTGGTGTCAGGACTTACTCCTTTATCAAGCATTTCCTGCACCAGCTCCAAGTCGCCGTTTTCGGCGGCATCGAGAAAGATCTCTTCATTCATGATCATTCCTCCGTTTAGGATTTAGATTGGCATTCTCATTGTAATTTTACCGACTACTAATGTCAAATTAGAAATAGCGAAAGCATGTGAATACCTGATGAAGAAGACTGCGGTCAGCGGTCCGTCAGTTCAGCCCCAGAACTTCTTTACCCTGCTCAAAAGTAATATCAACCGGAATGCTCTGCTCCGATAGCCGGTCCAGTGCCGATTGTAAACCTTCTCCTACTACCGCATATTCTTTAACAAAAGCATCGACTGCTTCATAATCTCCGTTACCCTGCAGGGTGAGGATCTTTTCAGAAAGTGCATCTACTGCACCCCCCACTTTCTCAAAGTTAATGGCATAGGTCTGTGTGGCTTGATCATAGGTGAAGGCACCCATTTCCTGGAAGAAATTAAATCGGATCAGGTTAGCTCTGCCGTGGGCACTGGAGGAACCAAATCGGATCGAACGGAAGATACTTGCGAGGAAAGTCACGTAATTATCTTCCAGGGTACCTTCCTCTATCATTCCGGTTTCTCTCAGTGATTTGACCATATACAGCCCCAGCACATCCGCTTTCCCTTCCTCGAGTGCAGAAGCATGCTCTTTCAGAGCTTCTCGGACGGTACCGTTATCGGTGATCGTATTCTTGATGCCGAGTCCGTGAGCAACTTCATGGAACATCGTATTTCCGAAGAAAGCATCAAAAGTAATGTAATCACGCTGCTCTTCCGCAATCAAAACCTCGGAGATCGGAAGCAGGATCTTATCGTATTTAGCACGCATTGCATTTTTCAGCTGCAGACGGCGTGTTCCCTTTTTCAGCTGTACTTCTTCGTCATTAGGGAGATTGATAGCAATGGTCTTGGAGCCTGCGTTGCTGTCGCCCGCATAATAGATAACATCATAAGCATTGAGGTCTGAATCGGTACCTGGTCTTTCATTCTTATACTCCTGAGGTACGGGCAAGCCTTCCTGCAATTCAGGTAGTACCTCCGTGTACTTCGACAGACGATCACTCCACTCCATATCTTTCACCAGTACAAAGGTCTCATTTGCTGCTTTATAACCATAGAGCTGATCTTCATAGGTTTCGATCGGACCAATGACCACATCGATCATATTATTCTTCATATCCATCCATGCCAGATCGCTTTCCTGATAATCATTGGTCATCAGAGCTTCCGCTCGAAGTTCCAGATACTTTTTCAGGCCGGCATCCGAGGCCAGCTCAGCAGCAGCACGAAGTTTTTCTGCTGCGATCTTATGCTGTTCCATATAGGCTTCGTTATACGGGATCGTATACAGTTCACCATTATCATCTCTGCGGATAATTGTATACAGATCATCTTTGGATGCTGAATCCCAGTTTTCGAATTCTGCTTTGGTCATATCAGCCGGGTAAAAATTAGCTCCCGCGGGCTTTGAGCCTACTCCGTCCACAAAAGGTTCATTTCCATTGAGTCGATCCCATGGACCGTAATTGATCTCTGCGAAACGCCTGATGTCCCCTTCAAGTCCGGAGAGCAGCTTTTCTTTATCTCCATAAGCCTGCATCCAGAATACTTTATCCATTTCCTTACCGGCATCAATAAGGAGGGAAAGCATTTCCATCTGATCGCCTGTCATACCAGACAGATCCGTAGTGAGGGTAAATTCTGTGTATTTGGAAAGCAGATCATTGCTTTCAGTTTCGGCAGGCTTTTGCGTACAGGATACCATGAGGGTTGTGAACAGCACGGTTAACAGTGCGCTTCTAAGTGTTTTCATGATTTTCGCTTGGACTTTCATTGATCAGTTTTCGTTGATTGAGTTCTTTAAGTATAAATTCAGTGATCTCGCTTTTGAGCTTGAACTCATACCGTATGTCAAGCACATATGCTTTCACTTTAAGTTCAATAGCAAAGCGTTGTTCCATCATCCGGTGTTCTGCCAGAACCACTACCGGCTTGTTGAGATACACATACCGGGAGGTGATCGCTGCCTTATAAGCCAGAGCTTTAATTTCATCTATCGGCACATCATTGGGAAGATAAATGGATGTAACCACCTGACAAAATAGTGCCCCGGAATTGGTGTTTGACACAGAATTATTTACGATCTCTGCATTGGGTATCGTTACCGAAGAATCATCCGGGGTCTGAATACGGATCGAGCGCAGCCCGATCTCAGTTACTTCACCATAATGGCCGTTCACATCGATCTTATCACCGATCTGGAAGGGACGATCCATGATGATGATAAATCCGCCAAAAATATTTTTAAGGATATCCTGAGCCGCGAAACCAACGGCTATACCCACCGATGCTCCAACGGCAAGCAGAGTCTCTACCGGCGGATCGATCACCCCTTCGATCACAATGTAGATCGCAAGAGACCAGATCAGGATGTTAAGAAAAGGGATCAGTCTTTTTACAAGAAGCCTGTAATATGCTTTGACCTCAGCTAACCTTCCCAGTAAAAATGCAAGAGCCTTGTTGAAAAGGAAAGCGAAGATAACCACAAAAACGGATAACAGGATCTTATTGAAGGAGATCAGTTCGCCTAATTCAGAGATCTTAGGTTCTGCTTTTTTGGCCGGTTCAGCTTCAGATGCAGTGGAATCCTGAACAACGCTGATCACTTCGTTCGCAAGGCTGTCAACAGACTGAGCATCAGCTGTAGCAGCCATAAACATAAATGATATTATGAGGAGTATCCTTAGCATCATATCAATGTATTATATTACGACTTTTAAGCAGCCTTATGGTCTGCCGGTAAACCATTTGATTCAGCAGATACCATCCGTCTTTTTCATTCAGTATTCCCCTTGAGCGAAGTTTGGTAAGTACCACTCTTGTTTCAAGCAAACTCATGTTCAGTATTCTTGTCACTTCCGTAACTCTTAAAGTATCGTGAAATACGATCACAGCCATCACAAACAATACTTCAGCATTCAGTATGTCCAGCGTATCGATACTGACCGGGTGTATGGATCTGATGTAAACGATCCCGTCTTCTACTTTAACTACGGACCTCAGCCAGAATAACAATGCTACAGAAGAATTACCTTCAGAGGTCTCATGCAGTGTATCAAAAAATTTATTCCTGAGGTATGCCTGCAGCTCCTGCTCATCGTTCATTCTTTTGCGGTAAGACCTGCTTTTTCTGGTAGACTCATCCGACTCAAAGACGATCTTGAATTCATACTTTTCGCATCTCTTCATGATCAGATCTCTGATCTGGTCTTCATCCAGCTTATCAGTCTCTGTAATATGCGTAAAATGGGTATCAACACCCTCGACTTTGACCAGATACTGCCATGCATAGCGGGAACAGGAACACACCCATAGAACCTTTTCCTTGGTCTCTGAAATGATCAGCCATAAAGCTTCCAGGGCATCAAAACCATTGATCGTTCTCAGGTAGAGGTTTTGAATATTCTCAAGTACCACAACCTTTCGGTCCTCCGAGTTATTGATCTGACGAATTATGGATTCTGCCTTGGTATATTCCTCAAGTCCCAGAGAACTACCTACCAGCTTTAACATCTGTTCCAGTTTCCAAGAGGTGTCGTTGATCGTTACATTTACAACTTCTGCGTCCTCCAGATTCTTTAAAGCAAGTCTTATAAAAGTAGATTTGCCACTGCCTTTTTCTCCGACCACCATCATACTTGCAGGGAATCCATTATCCCACTGCTTGTACGCGGTCTCAAAGTTCATCAGGTTATTGGAAATATTGATGAAACAATCTCTCTCGATCTCCTCATCGGTTGTAAATACATGCCTGAAGTCTTCAGGAAGTTTACGGATCTGTTCGTCGGTTTCGGTCAGGTAAGAACTAATGTCAACGCTGCGTGACTTTGTATTATCTTTGACAACTTCAAAACCAAGCAAGAGCTGAACCGGCCGCAGTAGTTTTTTTGCTTTACGTAAAAAAAATCTCCAGAAGACAGAGATAGCATCTATGAATTTCGCCCAGTAAGCAATTGCTAATATTTTAAGCTTCATGTATTGATCTGATCCGTTCATGCGTATAGTACGAAAGAAAGATCAATCAATCATCAATTTCTGCCTAAGCTGTATCGTTTAAATTGTTTAAGCACATGACTTTTAAAGAATCTTTATTTCTGTTACATTAATTGATCATCTACAGCTTACAGCACCCAATTAATCAGGATACATATGAGACTTCCTATCTCATTGCTTAAGGACCTTTTTCTTGCCCTGTTTGGAGTACTTTGCATTTTCAGCACTGCAGAGGCTCAGAACAACTTATATCGCGTATCTAATGCCAGCCGCAGTGACGGATTAGGCCACGTTATTCGTTTTCACCTCGAGTCTAAAGTGGATTCCTTTGAGGTTATTCAACCTGCTCCGGATTTTATCCAGGTTGTCCTTTATGACCGTGAACTGGATACTGCAGCGATCAGGCTTCCTGATTTCTCTGAAAATCAGAACATCAATAACATGCGCCTGGTGCAACTTCAACAGGGAGTTGGTGTAGATATCATTTTAAGCAATGATGAATATTTTAAAAGCAGTTCCTATCTCGATAAGAACGGAGCACATGTACTTCTGGCACTGACCCAGACTGAGAAAACTGAGGTCGAACGATTTTCCCAGCAATTCATTGCCAAGACCTGGGATGTGGATTTTGATGTGATCGGTAACTTTCCGGTATCAAATGCTTCTCAGGCTATTACTACCAGTAACCGGGAAGCCATCAAAGACCGGCTGCGGTTTGATAAGGTTGTGATCGATGCCGGCCATGGCGACTGGGAGCCCGGATCAATTGGCTATAGAGGGGTCAAAGAGAAAGAGATCACTCTGGATATAGCTTTGAAAGTGGGGAAACTCATTGAAGAACGTATCCCCGGAGTTGAGGTGGTATATACCCGTACAGATGATACGTATCTGGGACTGGATGAGCGGGGGCATTATGCTAATCTGGAAGGTGGCGACCTATTCCTTTCTATCCATTGTAATTCTTTCCCTCAAAACAGAAGTGTAAGAGGAACCGAAGTTTACTTTTTAGGACTGCATAAAAGTGACGATGCACATATGGTCATGCAGCGTGAAAACAGTGTATTCAGGAATGATACCCGTTCTGAACTTTCCGAACAGGATCTCATAGTATATGAACTGGCTCACAGCGGTAACCTGGCTATTAGTGAAAAGATAGCCACCATGATCGACTGGGAATTTAAGAATAAAGCCAGAAGAAAGTCCCGAGGTGTCAAACAGGCCGGATTTCAGGTATTATATGAAGCCTCCATGCCTGCTCTGCTGGTAGAAACCGGTTTCATAACTAATCCCGATGAGCAGAAATATCTGAGCAGTGATTATGGACAGGATATCATTGCATCAGCGATCTACCGTGCAATCAAACGATATAAACTGGAAGTAGATCCTTCGGCTGATAATACCCAGGCTCTTAACACACGGGACTAATGGCTTCACCTCTGATCATCGGAGTAGCCGGTGGAAGCGGCTCGGGTAAAACAACGGTAGTGAATTATATCTGTGAACAATTCGGTACCGAAAACCTGCTGCGGCTGGAACACGATTCCTACTATCGGGACCTAAAGCATATCCCCTTTGAAGAACGCGTCAAACAAAACTTTGACCACCCTTCTTCCCTTGAAACGGAACTGATGATCCGTCACATTCAGGCCCTTATGGAGGGCTATGAGGTTGAGATACCCAAATACGACTTCTCCAATCACATTCGTATGGACGAAAGCATCCCGGCTGTACCTACCGATGTGATCCTGATTGACGGGATCCTGATCTTTACGGAACAGGATCTGCTGGATCTGATGGATGTGAAGATCTTTGTGGATACCGACGATGATGTACGCTTACTTCGGAGATTAAGACGCGACATTGAAGAAAGAGGCAGAACCGTAAATGGCGTTCTGGATCAGTATGAAAAATTTGTGCGGCCTATGCACCTTGAGTTTGTTGAGCCCAGTAAACGTTATGCCGATATCATCATTCCCAGAGGCGGACAAAATACGGTAGCCCTCGAAATGGTCTCGGCTCTGATCAATAACAAAATGTCGTTCAGTCCCGATAATCAATAAAAGTGGCCATACCCTCAAAAACCAGAAAAGGTCGGTATATCCCCTTTTCCGAGGTCATCTTATGGATCAGCGGCCCATCCCCACCGGTAATGAAAAGATCAAAATGTCCGATCTCATTTTCATATTTTCTGAGTACTGAAATAATACCCCCTTCATAGAATCCTGGAATACCCCACTTTAATGCATCGATAGTGGTCTTTCCGGGCCAGGTTTTTGGAATATTAGGTTTTACTCTTGGAAGTGCCGGTGCCTTTTCAGGAAGGATATCAGAAAAAGCTCCATAGCCCGGGGCGATCACTCCTCCACGGTATATACCGTCATCCGTCATCAGATCGATGGTACACGCCGTTCCTGCATCAATAACAACCTTATGCCTGGTCGAATGGGTGTTAGCTGCCACACAGGCCAGGTAGCGATCCATTCCAAGTGTATCAATGGTATTATAATCGAGATTGGCTCTTGGTATCTGATCGGTTGACAAAACCAGCGACGGCAGATCCTCCAGTGCCATTAAGATCGCCTGCGTTGCGTCTTGTCTTACACTGCACACAATTATGCCATCAAAGGCATCTTCATGTTCCCTGATCCATTCTACAAGCTGAGAAGCATTGCTTACATTCTCAGTATTGATGGGTTTCCAGGATCCAGCCGCACGATGGGCTCCTTTCACACTGGTATTACCTATATCCAGGAAAATAAAATTTCCCGTGCGGAATGAATCGAATTGGCTCATCTTTTTGTATGTAAATTAGTAAGTAATAGGAAAAATAAAAGGATCACTTAAGATGGACATTAAATCAAAAGTAGCAATTGTAACGGGAGCAAGCAGCGGAATCGGTTATCACTTCTCCAAAATGCTGGTAACATCCGGTGCCAAAGTGTATGGTCTTGCAAGAAGTATAGACAAACTGAGTAAAATTGAAGATGAACTGGGTAATCACTTTGTTCCGGTTCAGATGGATGTAAGAGACCATGACAAGATCAAGGAATGGGCAGATGACACCTTTGATGATGATCATCTTCCCGATATTCTGATCAACAATGCCGGACTGGGATATTTTGCTGATATCGAAAATCTAAAAGTTCAGGAGTGGGATAATATGCTGGATGTAAATCTTTCCGGGGTATTCTATCTGACCCGGTGTATTGTTCCCCTGATGAAAGAAAACTCTTCTGTCTGTCATATTGTTAATATCGCTTCCATTGCCGGTATACTTGGTAATCCAAGCATGACGGGATATAACGCCTCTAAATTCGGACTGAGAGGGTTCAGTGAAGCATTATTCAAAGAAGTCAGATACGATGGGATCAAAGTATCCTGCCTGTTTCCGGGTTCCATTGCCACCAGTTTCTTTGACAAGATCGATGAAATGGATATACATCCGGGTATGATGCAGCCTGAGGATATGGCGGACACTGTTAAATTTCTCCTGCAAACGCCGGACAATTTCCTTATCAATGAAATGACAATGAGACCATTGAACCCTAAGGCGGGGAATTGATATATTAGGGGTATGAATAAGATCATACCCCTATTTTTATTACTTCTGTGCAGCATACAGTCCTGCACTCCGGACTCTGATAATGCTTATCCGAAACCGGATAACCTGATTTCTGAAGACACCTACATAGATCTTCTGATCGATATGCAGCTTGCCAAGGTGGTCTTTAATTCCGAAGAATTCAGTGATGCAGATTCGATCCTCACTATTATTTATGATAAATACGGGATCACTGAAGAACAGTATAGAACGAGTCATGCATGGTACCAGAGTAATTACGAGGAACAACAGGAACGGGTAGATATCGCGAAAGAACGTTTACTCAGGGAACAGGCCAGACTGGAATCTGCTCCCGATAGTACTCAGTCCTCTGATAACTGATAAGCCTCAGGTTTGGCCGGATCATTAACTACCTTTCCCTCCCGGATCAGGAATTTAAGTACTTTTGCAACCCGTTCTTTACTTAGATCGAATTCCCGGGATAATTCATTCACAGTCTCTTTACCCGATCTAAGACCTGATACTACCTGTTTTAACCATTCATTTCTCAATTCATCATTGCTTTCTGCATCCGCACTTTTGCAGTTATCACAGGTTCCACAGGCTTTTGCATTGGTATCACCAAAATAATTTCTGAGATATACTTCTCTGCACTCATCTGTCAGGATATAACCGTGCATATATTCCAGCTTCTCAAAGACCACTTTTCGATGGTCCTCTACCCTGCGGGTTGATAAAGGCAGTTTTGAAGAACGAGCTTCGTTCACTCTTATAAGACTTCGGGTCTTCAGAAGCGTGTATACCAGGACCTGATCGTGCTGCATGAGAACGTTCAGTCCCTTCACCAACTGATTACGGGAGATATTCAGATGCTTCAGCACATGCTCTTCATTCAGTTCTACCGGTTCGTGGTAAGAAAAAGAGCCAAAAAGCCGTTCTAATTTATCAATGAATTCAGCTTTTTCATTATTATCGACCTGAGATTTAAAGGTCTTCAAACCTGAGGCACTTAAAGTAAACTGAAGTGAAACAGCTGCAGGCACATCATCAACCAGGGTGATGACTTCAAGCTGATCCAGTATCCGCAGACTTGCCAGTGCTTTGGGCCGGGATAGTTTTCCCCGGCGTGTGATCATGTCCGTCTCAAAAGAGGTCATTTCTTCCATCTCTGACCCAACAGCCAGATTAAGTGAATCACAGATCACCTGATACGCATGTTCCAGTTCTTCACGTACCGGATATTTATCTGTTAATCTTTTTTCTGCAGTGTGATAATCGGCTTCACGGTAGAAAAGGATCGGATAAGCGTCTTCTCCATCCCTGCCTGCTCTGCCGGCTTCCTGATAATATGCCTCCAGTGAATAAGGCATAGTCTCATGGATCACATAACGGCAGTCCGGTTTATCAATTCCCATACCGAAGGCATTGGTGGCAACCACAAGAGGTGTTTCGCCTTTGATCCAGCGTTCCTGAATCGCTTTTCTTTTATCTGAAGCTACTCCGGCATGATAAGCCTCAGCCTTCAAAGCTTTGGATGTAAACATACTTGCAAGATCTTCACAATTACGGCGGGTCCCCCCATAGATCAGCCCGTCTCCTTTTTTGGAGGCTTTCAGCGTTGCATTGATCAGCTTCTTTTTCTTTTGTCCGGTCCTAACCACCCACCATTTAAGATTAGGTCTCTGAAAACCTCGGGATATTATTTTAGGCTCCTTTAGCTGAAGGTTTTCCAGGATATCTTTTTTCACCTCGGGAGTAGCCGTGGCTGTGAGTGCAAGCCACCTTACTTTATCGGCTACCGGTTCCATAGCAGATTTTATATCACGGTAAGAAGGTCTGAAGTCATGCCCCCACTCACTGATGCAGTGTGCTTCATCAATAGCTACGAGTTCTACAGGAAGGGCATTCAATTCGGCCTGCCAGAGATCGGTCTTTAATCGCTCCGGTGCGCAGTACAAGAGCTTATACATTCCGTTTCTGGCATTAACAAGCCTTTGCTCAACTTCTCTGTAAGATAAGGTGCTGTTAATAAAGGTAGCCGGGATGCCTTTATCTTTAAGCTGCTTGACCTGATCCTGCATCAGTGCGATCAAAGGAGAGATAACTACCGTCAACCCATCAAAAACCAGGGCAGGAACTTGATAACATATGGACTTTCCTCCCCCTGTCGGAAAAAGAACCAGTGTGTCCTTTCCTTCCAGCACCGAACGTACCACCTCATCCTGTCCGGCCCGAAATGAATCGTAGCCCCAGACCTCTTTTAGCTTTGCTTGTGCTTTTTCAAAGGATTTATCCATAAGAGCCAAGATATAAAATACTAGAGCCCACAGTCTAAAATTATAGATTATAAATGAAAAATTGATCTTAACAGGTCCAGAGAAATTTTGTAATGCCGCCCTAAGCACTTCATCAGTCAGCCTCAGCTTTAATTTTAAATTGTCCAAAATTTATTGAGCATAAAAAAAGGCCCCGATCGTGATGACCGGAGCCTTAATTTCAATAAGCGTTGGATTTATTACCAGTCGCTATTGCTCTCTTCTTCACCAGCCAGTGCTGCCTGGATGCTTGGAGGAAGAATAACGCTGTCGATCACATGAACTACACCGTTAGATGCTTCCACATCTGCAGCAACTACAGTTGCATTATCTACCATTGCCTTACCCATTTCAAGACTGATGGTAGCTTCGCTTCCTTCGACAGTAGGAGCAGCCATTCCGTCTTCAAGGTCAGTTGACATCACTTTTGCAGGTACTACGTGGTATGTAAGTACTGCTACCAATTTATCCTTGTTTTCAGGCTTTAATAACATTTCCAGTACACCTTCTGGCAGTGCTTCAAAAGCAGCATTAGTTGGTGCAAATACGGTGAAAGGACCGTCACCCTGAAGGGTTTCAACTAATCCACCTGCTTTTACAGCAGTTACCAGAGTTGAAAGGTTATCATTACCCACAGCCAGTTCAACGATATTTTTGTCCTGGGCTTGTACATTGAAAGTGAGCAAAAGTGCAAAAACAGCAGCACCTAAAGCGCTCATTAATTTATTGATTCTCATGACGAATAGTTTATTTAGTTAAGTAGTTACCCGTACAATCCGAGACTCACTTAAATGGTTCCTCTACTCGTGTTAAATTAATGTAAAAACTTTAGTTACGGATCTGAAGAGATACCTTTTTCTTTCCATTTTCCGTGACTTGCTGAGCTATTTCCTTGAAGCCCATGGCTTTATGAAAGGCCAGTGATGCAGCATTATAGGGAACTACATTTACTTCACAGGTGATCTTTTTTCCCGGGTTCAAATGAATGATCTCATTATATAGCGCCTTTCCGATTCCGTTTCTTTGTTCCGATGGTTTTACAACTATCCGGTCCACATACAGAAAGTCCGTATAATTTCCGGCAAAGAATCGATAATTGAGACTCTCATAGTCAAGTCCGGGAGCAAGGAGGATCATGAACCCAAGGATCTCGTCATCCGATTCCGCAACAAGAAACAAGGATGCCGTGTCCAGAAAGTATTTCAGTTCCTTATTCCCAATATCATTCACATTAGGTACAGCCTGTTTGTTCAGTGCCCTTACCTGCTTCAGATCTTTCGGTACAGCTTTTCTGATCTCCATGATTTCTGCTTAATTAGGGTTCGAAAGATAATTAATCACAGTAAATTTAAAAGCCCTTTTGAGTCCCTTTGTTTGACTGAATGCTTTCATTTTGGGTACAAAATTTTACTATGCAGAGTATCTGATCATTCCTCATATTCCATGATCAACTAAAATGCTTTCTCGTTCATGAAATCACAGCAAAACCTCTTTCAGCTCGATCCAGGGATAACTTACCTCAATTGCGCTTATATGTCACCCTTGCTGAGATCTGTTGAGGAAGCCGGTATTGAAGGAGTGAAAAGAAAAAGAAATCCGGTGACCCTAAGTCCTGAGATATTCTTCGGGGAATCTGAGATCCTGCGCTCGGAATTTGCTAAAATGGTTAATGCTTCAGATCCAAAGCGAATTGCTATCATCCCATCTGTCTCCTATGGCATGGCTAATGTGGCCCGGAATCTTGCCCTGTCCAAAGGCGATAATATCATTGTGGTGGATGAACAATTCCCCAGTAATATATATCCCTGGCGACGCTTAGCTGATGAATGCGGTGCAGAGGTCAAATATCTTAAAGCCCCGGAAGGTAAAGAACGCGGAAAAAAATGGAATAACCGGATCCTGGATTCCATCGACGAGTATACAGCTATGGTTGCTATCGGTAATATCCACTGGGCAGACGGTACGCTATACGACCTGAAAGCTATACGGGAAAAAACTCTCAATCATAATGCCTGGCTGGTGATCGATGGGACACAATCGGTCGGAGCACTTCCGATCAATGTGGATGAACTGAAACCGGATGCCCTGATCGCTGCCGGATATAAATGGCTGATGGGGCCCTATAGCATGGGCCTGGCTTATTACGGTCCTGCTTTTGATGACGCAATCCCTGTGGAAGAGAACTGGATAAATCGTCATAACAGTGAGGATTTTTCCAGACTCGTAAATTATGAGGATGCCTACCAGCCCGGAGCTTTACGATTTGATGTGGGAGAACACAGCAATTTCATCCTGGTCCCTATGATGGTAGAGGCTTTGAAACAAGTGAATGCGTGGGGTGTCAGTAATATACAGCAATACTGCAGAGATATTACTGAAAAGGCGGTTATTACCTTATCCAATGCCGGTTACAGAATTGAAGATCCGGAATTCCGGGCTGCTCATCTATTTGGTATACGACTGGGGGAAAACCATTCTATGGACAAAATAAAATCCCGGCTGAATGAACATAATTTTTCGGTGTCCTTCAGAGGAGACTCGATCCGTGTTTCTCCTAATGTATATAACACCGAAGATGAAATGATGAAACTCGCTGATCTGCTCAGCACAATCTAAACATCCTAATACTATGACTACTGACCGAAGAGATTTCCTGAAACATATCGCAACTGGTGCTGCATTATCACCGCTGATGATCATGAATAAATGGACCGCTGAGATGAAACCGTTGCTTGATAAGATCACTTTTGAAGGAATTCCTTCAAGATCAGATTACTCCCTGTCGGATGATGTGATCTATCTAAATCATGGTTCTATAGGAACCATTCCTAAAGTCGTTCAACAGGCCCGAAGAGAGTACCTCGATAACTGCGAGACCAATCCCTGGCTCTATATGTGGGGTGATCCATGGAATGAGGCTTATGAAGAATGCCGGATAAAAGCTGCAAATTATCTTAATGCCTCTTCCGATGAAATCTCCTTTGTGCATAACACTACAGAGGTCTTTAATCTTCTTGCTACGGGTTTACCACTAGGGCCAGGAGATGAGGTCCTCTTCTGTAATCTGAACCATGCAGGTGCCAGTATTCCTTTTACTTTTCATGCAGAGCAAAAAGGGTACAAAGTGATCACCTTTGATTTCCCGATGGATGATCTTTCACTAATGACCAAGTCCGATATTGTTGGTATGTATGAGCAGCATATTACACCGAGAACCAAAGTGATCGCTATGCCCCATATCGATAATACTGTTGGGGTCCGCCAGCCGGTTAAGGAGATCACTGCTATGGCCCGCAGCAAAGGAGTAAAATATATTACGCTGGATACAGCTCAATCTATGGGAATGATCCCCATCGATGTTAAAGATCTGGATATAGATGTGATCGGTACCAGTGCCCATAAATGGATCCAATCTCCAAAAGGTACCAGTCTGGCCTATTTCAGTGAAAGGATCTGGGAAGATATTCATCCTATGTGGGTCACCTGGGGACAGGAACGCTGGGAGATGTCCGCACGCCGGTTCGAAGATTACGGTACCCGAAACCGTCCTGAAGTTCTCACGCAGGGTCACTCACTGGATTTCCAGGCAGCTATAGATACCGAAGCACAGCAAAATAAACTGAAGTCACTCTGGAGCAAAGCACTGGAACTGGCTGATGCACATCCAAATACCAAATGGCGATCTCCCCGTGACTGGGAACTGGGTGGAAGTTTATATGCGATAGAAATAAAGGGCGAAACAGCCTCTGATTATGCCTCCCGGGTATATACTAACCATGGGATCGTGCTTCGTCCATTTGATAATCTGAATACTATCCGCATTTCACCAAATGTATTTAACACCGAAGCCGAGATCGAAAAGGTATTTGAGCTTATTGCTTGAGCACGCTCATTTATAAACACAAAAAAAGCCCTCCGGTCTTCACCAGAGGGCTTAATTTCCTTAAACGGCTGTCAGATCAGCTCTTGATCACCGCTTTCATGTAATCACGGCGCATATCAGCAATAGCTGAAATGGAGATACCCTTCGGGCAAACCGCTTCACATTCGGCGAAATTAGAGCAATCCCCGAATCCTTCTTCTTCCATCTGTTCCACCATGGCTACCACACGCATATCTCTTTCTACCTGTCCCTGAGGGAGTTTATCCAGGTGAGCGATCTTGGCACCGGTAAACAACGATGCAGATGAATTCGGACATGCTGCCACACAGGCTCCACAACCAATACAGGTTGCATAATCAAAAGCAGTGTTTGCTGCTTCCTGCTCCACCGGGATCGAGTTTGCATCGGGTGCAGAACCGGTCTTAACCGATACGTAACCTCCTGCTTCGATAATACGGTCAAAGGCACTGCGGTCTACCACAAGGTCTTTGATCACAGGAAATGCGGCAGATCTGGCCGGCTCGATAGTGATCTTGTCACCATCGCTGTAATTTCTCATATGAAGCTGGCAGGATGCAACTCTTTGCTTAGGCCCGTGAGCCTGTCCGTCGATCACGATGTTGCAGGACCCGCAGATCCCTTCGCGACAATCGTAATCGAATTCTACAGGGTCCTTACCCTCCAGCATAAGTTCTTCGTTAAGTACATCAAGCATTTCAAGAAAAGACATATGCTCGTTAACATTATCAAGCGTCTTTTCTTCAAAACGGCCTTTTGCATGGGGTCCGTCCTGCTTCCAGTACTTCAGATGGATGGTCATTTCTTTACTCATTCTGCCTTCCTTATTTGTAACTACGTTGTTTTAGTTCAACGAATTCAAATTCTAAATTTTCTTTGTGGAGCACTTCCTCCAGTTTGCCGTTCACGCCTTTGTACTCCCAGGCTGCTACATAAGCGTAATCTTTATCATTACGGAGAGCTTCTCCCTCTTCGGTCTGATGTTCCTCTCTCAGGTGGCATCCGGCAGACTCGTCACGATCCAGAGCATCCTGAGCCATAAGCTCAGCCAGCTCAAAGAAATCAGCTACGCGACCTGCGAATTCGAGATACTTGTTGTAATTGGCGTTCTCACCCGGCACATATACGTTCTGCCAGAATTCCTCACGAAGACTTCTGATATCTTCGATGGCTTTCTTGAGACCGGCTTCTGATCTCTGAATACCGATCTGATCCCATACGATCTTACCGAGCGTCCTGTGGAAATCGATGATGGTACGATCACCTTTGATACTCAATAACTTATCGATCTTGGCCTGTGCGGCATTTTCAGCTTCCGCAAAAGCGTCATGATCAGTTCCATACCTCTTACCCGGCTCCTGATCTGCAAGATAGTTACCGATCGTGTAAGGGATTACGAAATAACCGTCAGACAGACCCTGCATCAGTGCACTGGCTCCCAGTCGGTTGGCTCCGTGGTCAGAGAAATTAGACTCACCGGTTGCGAAAAGTCCCGGGATATTGGTCTGCAGGTTATAATCTACCCAAAGACCACCCATTGTATAGTGAACAGCCGGGAAAATCTTCATTGGCTGTTTGTATGGGTTTTCACCGGCAATGTTCTCATACATTTCGAACAGGTTACCATAACGTGCTTCGATCGCATCTCGCCCATCCCTCTTGATGGCATCACGGAAATCGAGATAGACAGCAAGTCCCGTCTCTCCCACTCCCATACCATCATCACAAACCAGCTTTGCATTTCTGGATGCCACGTCACGAGGCACCAGGTTACCAAAGCTTGGGTAACGCTCTTCGAGATAATAATATCTTTCATCTTCGGGGATATCGTTCGGATGACGATCATCTCCTTTCTTTCTCGGCACCCATACACGTCCGTCATTCCGTAGTGACTCACTCATCAGCGTTAATTTCGACTGATAGTCACCTGAAACAGGAATACAAGTTGGATGGATCTGTACATAACATGGGTTAGCAAACAATGCTCCGCGCTTATGCGCTCTCCATGCAGCTGTTACATTTGAATTTTTTGCGTTGGTGGAAAGATAGAATACGTTTCCGTATCCACCTGTGGCCAGAACAACGGCATCGGCTTCCCAGCGGTTAAGCTTACCGCTTACAAGATCACGGGTAATGATTCCCCGGGCTTGTCCGTTGATCGTAACCAGATCCAGCATCTCGTGGCGTGGGTGGTATTTGATCTTACCCGCATGAACCTGACGCATCATCGCCTGATAGGCTCCGAGCAGCAACTGCTGTCCGGTCTGACCTTTAGCATAAAATGTTCTGGATACCTGTGCTCCACCAAATGAACGGTTAGCGAGTAATCCTCCGTACTCGCGCGCAAAAGGAACACCCTGTGCAACAGCCTGGTCAATGATCTCATTGGATACCTGTGCCAGACGATAAACATTTGCTTCACGTGAGCGGTAATCCCCCCCTTTGATCGTATCGTAAAACAGACGCCAGATACTATCACCATCGTTCGGATAATTTTTGGCAGCATTGATTCCACCCTGAGCAGCAATACTGTGTGCCCGGCGGGCCGAATCCTGAATACAGAAGCTTCGTACATTGTAGCCTAACTCAGCAAAACTGGCCGCAGCTGCACCACCGGCAAGACCGGTACCTACTACGATGATTTCATATTTTCTTTTGTTGTTCGGAGCGACAAGCTTCATGTCTTTTATATGCTTGTCCCACTTTTCTTCCAGTGGTCCCGAAGGTACGTGTGAGTCTAAATTCATGATCCCTTTCTCTTAATAAGCAATTAATGATCCTTCACCGCCGGTAATGAAGATGTACAGCGGAATGAATATGAATCCCGCCATCAGAACGATCGCGAAGATATATGCAGCAACCTGCATTTTAGCTGAAAACTCGCCATGCTTCATACCTAGTGAGGTAAAAGCACTCCAGAAACCGTGAGATAAGTGCACGATCACAAGACTTAAAACCAGTGTATAACCAAATGCATATAACGGCTGTGTAAATTTCTCTATAACCAGTGCGCGAAGATCTCTTGCCGGTTCACCATCTATCATGACCGTTGAAGTATCTCCGAATTTAAAGCTGATGATGTGAAATACCAGGAATATTAAAATAATGGTCCCGGTGTATACCATAGAGCGGGATGCCAGCGACTGGTGACTTGGTCCACCTTTGGTTTGATATACTTCATATCCTTCCGGTCGTGCCTTTCTTCTCTTCAGCCAGATGGAAACACCTAAGATGGTGTGGTACAAAAAGAAAAAAGCCAGTCCTGCTTCAATGACATATAGCAGCGGGCCTAGGCTTTCGAGGGTTTTTGTGTATTCGTTAAATGCCGAGGCCTCCCCGAAGATGGTCAGGTTACCAAGAAGATGGCCAACTAAGAACAGCATTAAACCGATACCGGTAATAGCCGTCATAAATTTACGACCTACCTGTGATCTGAGCGCTTTAATAATTGATGGCATAAATGAGGTCTGTGTTAGATTGATTTCTGTTAGCTCAACAGCTTCCGCTGTCTCTAAGTTTCAAAAATTTTTGAAAATCAGAATTCATTAAATAGCGCCGAAAAAATCGCTTTTTTCAACTTTAATAACAAGGTAGAATCCCTCTAAATATTCATCAGTGCAAGGGAAATGGAGGAGTGTTACCTTGGCTCTTAAAGTAGTAACTATTCCATTGCCTTGAAAACCGTAACTCAGTCCTCTGAATTTACCTTTAAAGAGAAGGGGTCAGAATTTATTGCGCTGCTCTTTCCCTGCGAAAAGGAACAGGATTTTCAGGAAAAACTGGAGTCCGTCAGAAAAGATCATTATAACGCATCCCATCATTGCTATGGATGGAGGATCGACCCTTTTCATCTGACTGAATTCTCCTCCGATGACGGAGAACCTTCAGGAACAGCCGGATTACCCATACTGAATGCCATGAGATCCTCAGAAATGATCAACTGCGGGATCATTGTGATCCGTTATTACGGAGGAACAAAACTAGGGAAGCCGGGACTGATCGAAGCCTATGGTGGAGCAGCCGGTCAGGTCATAAATAATGCACAACTCAAAGAAATCGTGCTGGTGGGATTATTCAGTATTGAATATGACTATCCAGAAGAAAGAGTTATTCAAAAGATCATAGGAGATCAGGATCTTAGGATTCTTGATCAGGATTACATGGAAAAGGTAACTCTGAAAGTAGCTTGTGATCACCGTGCATCCGATAAACTCATACAGCAGCTGGAAAGCGTGGAGCATCTGGGGATCTCTTTTGAAGATCAGGGAACCGATCACCTTACTCTATCTTGACCAGGGAGTCTGAATAAAGGTCACAGGATCAAAAAAGGCGTCCGGCACGTTATCAGGGATGCGTATCTCGTAATATTCTTCCAGTAAACTTTTCTTATCGTTGACCAGGAATATTACTTCCGGGGAGATCCATCCCCCTCCCAGTCTTTCATATTTATTGAACCGGACTTCCTGCCGGGTATTCTGCCTTCCTGCCTTCACGGAGCGTACAAAGACCAGTCTTTCCTTGTCAATCCAGAATTGCGGGATTCGTGGATCCGGCAGATTAGTCCCGATCACATACACTTCTCTGCCCTGCCAGGTATCTTCATACATTTTACTAAGGTCGTAACCTACCTCTTTCAGTACGGATATACTTTTTGACGGATCCTGACGGTATACATCGAAACCCAGTACTAATAGATCGTGAGCCCTGGGTATTTCCTGCACCATTTCACCCTCGGCATAGCCGTACTGAGTTCCTTCTTTGAATAAAATTCCGTCTCCCCCGTTTGGGTCTCCGATACGTATCCCAAGATGTCCCGGGATCTTCAGTGACTCATACCATGTCTCCTCTCGAGCAACCTCTCCCGAATTAATATCATAGAATACGGTTCTCTGCTTGAATTTCAGATAGGGATACCATGAATCAGCATAGCGTTCATGCATGGCCCGGATCACATCTGCACCATCACTCAGCTCTTGTGCTAAGGCCGGTTGGCAAATCAAAAACGCTGAAACCAGAAGTATTGAAATATATCTCGTCATAACCTCGTCAACTTGTTAGTCACATGATGGAATTAATAATTAAAAGTTAAAAATTAAAAATAGCTTCTGCCTTCTGCCTTCTGCCTTCTGCCTTCTGCCTTCTGCCTTCTGCCTTCTGCCTTCTGAAAAAAACATTCGAATCCTCATGTGAAAAACCCTATTTTTGTGCTAAAACAGAACAGAATGAAAATATATACCAGAAAAGGCGATACGGGTGAGACCTCATTATTCGGGGGGCAGAGAGTTTCAAAAAGTTCGAAAAGAATAGATTCTTATGGTACTGTGGATGAGCTAAACTCCATACTGGGAATGGCTATTGCTCACGGACTCAGTGCACTGGGAAAACAATATCTTGAAACCATCCAGCACCAGCTTTTTGTACTGGGTGCTGATCTGGCCACACCTCACTCCAACGAAACCCGCATCAAGCGCATATCTGAGGATGAAGTTACTTTTCTGGAAAACGGCATTGACGAACTCGAGGCAACCCTGACCCCGCTCCGAAACTTTATCCTTCCGGGAGGATCAGAATCAGGTTCTACCCTGCACTTTGCCCGTACTGTTTGCCGCAGAGCTGAAAGGATCACGGTTGAGTGCCGCCATGAGGAAGGCATTTCTGAGACTGCCATAAAATATATGAACCGCCTGTCAGATTTTCTCTTTGTACTGGCCAGGTTTGAGAATAAAGAAGCAGATACTCCGGAAACCACCTGGAAAGTTGATAAGCAGTAATGGCGCTTACTAACAGAGCTAAATCTTTCATAAAGAAAAACCACAAAAAGCGATCAGCAGCCGAGCTCGCAAAGAAGCTCAATGCAGATGAAGCTGAGATCAGAGCCTATATCGATGAGATCAGTCAGCCGATTCCACTGAAAAAGAAACTTCTTTTCTACGGTATCACTTTTTCCATTCCTTTCCTCTTTTTCATTTTACTGGAGGCCGGGCTGAGAGGCTTAGACTATATGGGAGATACCGAGCTCTTCATTAACCCTAATATTAAAGGTGACGAGTACCTTCTTCCTAACCCGAACTTTGCTGCACGGTATTTCTTCTACACCAAAACCATCCCGAATCCTTCCACGGATGTGTTCCTGGCGGAGAAACCGGAAAACGGATACCGCGTCTTTGCCATGGGTGGGTCATCAGCAGCCGGATACCCTTACGGCTTTAACGGTACTTTCTCCCGTGTGGTGGATGACATATTAAGCGATGCCATGCCCGATAAAGAAGTGGAAGTGGTAAATGTGGCTACATCCGCTATCAGTACTTACACTCTTTTTGACCAGGTGGATGAGATTATTGAACAGGATCCGGATGCGATCATGATCTATGCCGGACATAATGAATTTTATGGGGCTCTGGGCGTAGGGTCCAATGAGACCCTCGGCGGTTTCCCGGGCTTTGTCCGGTTCTATCTCAAACTGCAGCGATTCAAGACTTTTTTACTCTTGCGAAATCTGATCGTAGAGGCTGGAAGGTTTTTCACATCTGACGAAGATATGGCAAAACCCGGGGCTACGCTGATGGAGCGGATCATCAGCTCCCGCTCTATAGAACTCAATGGGCCGAAGTATGAACTGGCTATGATACAATTCCGGTCCAATATGTCAAAGATCATCGAACAGTTTCAGGATACCGGGATCAAAGTATATCTGAGTACAATTGCCAGTAATGTAAAAGACCAACCTCCCTTTGTAGTTATCAAAGACACAGCACTTCCTCCTGCTGATGAGGTCTATATGGAAGGAAGATCTGCATTCGAATCAGGAGACTTCACAAATGCCGGAGAACAATTCAATTATGCCAAAGACCTGGATGGATTGAAATTCCGAGCCCCGACCGAGATCAACACGATCATAACCGAACTGAGTAATACCTATGATAATGCTGTCCTGGTTTCATCCCTGGATACATTGCAGCAAAATGCGGTATCGGGGATCATTGGCAATGATCTGATGCTGGAGCACCTTCATCCCAACGATCGGGGCTATTTCCTCATCGGCCGGACTTTTGCTGAACAAATGATGAACGACCTGGAGAAACAAGGCTTACTTCAGAATGAGGAAACAGATCTTTCGGGATACCGTGAGAAAATGTATCTGTCTGAATTTGATGAGCGAATGATCTGGCATCGGATCCGTACGCTGAAACAAGGATTTCCTTTTGTGCAGGATGGAAGCGGAATCACCTATCAGAGTACTTACAAACCAGTCTCAAAGCTGGATTCGCTGGCTTTCGAAGCCGTACACGTCAATAAACGCTGGGATGAAGCCAAGGTGGAACTGGCGCAATATTATGAAAAGAGGGGTCAGATCGATAAAGCACTACTGGAATACCGTGGACTGATCCGCAATCAACCATGGAATGACTCTCCTTATGTATTTGCAGCCCGGCTCTATCTCGATAGAAATGATTTTGACAATGCATATCCTTTACTTCAAAAGGCTTATGAACTGGCTCCCAATGAGGCCTTTACCACCAAAATGCTGGGAGCTATTGAGCTGAATTCCGGTAACACCAAAAAAGCGATCGATCTGCTCGAACGATCCAGAAGTATCAATCCGGATGACCCGCAGATGCTCTACAATCTGTCCGGCGCATACGGCACCGATCAGCAATTCCGCAAAGCAATGGATATTGCCAATGAAGTAATTCGCATTAACCCTTCTTTCCCGGGTATTCAGCAGTGGAAAGCGCAACTGGAATCTATCATACAATCAAGAGGACAAAACTGACATGGCATTAATGATCTCCGTTTCCGGAATCAGAGGAATATTTGGAACCGACCTGAACCCTGAAAACCTGGCCCGGTTCACAGCCGCTTACGGAACCTGGCTTAAAGGCGGCACCGTGGTCCTGGGGCGTGACTCAAGAGTGACGGGCCAGATCTGTGAAGATATTGTTGCATCTACATTGATGAGTGTTGGTTGTGATGTGATAAAGGTTGGAATTGTTCCGACCCCGACCGTAGCTATGGGTGTGCTTCGTCACAAAGCCGCAGGCGGTATTATTATCTCTGCATCCCATAACCCTGCTCAGTGGAATGCACTGAAACTCCTGAATGAAAAAAGCGAGTTTCTGGATGCCGATCAGGGTAAAAAAGTCATCGAGATCGCTGAAAGCGGCAAATTCGACTATAAATCCTATGAAGGCATCGGAAATCTGATCGAAAGTGACGACCTGCTGGAGTATCATATTGAGGAGATCCTTGCTCTTCCCTATATCGATGCGGATACCATTGCAAAAGAAGACTTCAGCGTGGCTGTTGATGCTGTGAACGGTGCAGGGTCGGAAGCAGTCCCCCGCTTACTCGAAAGACTGGGTGTCAATAAAGTGCATAAGATCCACTGTACACCCAACGGACTATTCCCGCACAATCCCGAGCCGCTACCCGAGCATCTCACTGAGATCTGTGGCCTGGTTAAAGAAAGCGGGGCCGATCTGGGCGTGGTTACCGATCCCGATGCCGACCGGCTTGCACTGGTGGACAATAACGGCGATCTGTTCGGAGAAGAATATACTCAGGCTTCTGCCTTTGACTTCATTCTGTCAAAAACTCCGGGAGCCTGTGCCACTAATTTATCTTCCTCACGGGTGTCTGATGATGTTGCTGCAAAATACGGGCAGATCTGCCATCGCTCAGCAGTGGGCGAGATCAACGTGGTGAAAGCCATGCAGGAACATGATGCGGTCATTGGCGGGGAAGGTAACGGCGGGGTGATCTGTCCGGATCTTCATTATGGAAGAGACTCCCTTGTTGGTATTGCCATCATGCTGCAAATGCTTGCTGAAAAGAAAATGAGCTCAGCCGATTACCGTGCAACACTTCCGGATTATTATATGAGCAAGTCAAAAATACAGCTGGACGATCTGGGTAAAGACGCCGATGAGGTCCTGAAATTCGTAAAGGACCACTATTCCAATCTTAAGCCCAATACCATTGATGGCGTAAAGATCGATTTTGCCGAAGGATGGGTTCATTTAAGAAAGTCGAATACTGAACCGATCATCCGGATCTATTCAGAAGGAAAAACACCGGAAGCTGCACAGGGATTCGCCAATAAGATCAAAGACCTTATAAACTGAGAGAGAACATGCTAAAGTGGAATGACATTAAAAAATTTGCCCGGGAAGGAAATCCCGAACCACCCCGACGGTTAGAAAAATCTGTCGAAGAATGGAAGAAAGAGCTGACCGGAGAGCAGTTTGCGATCACTCGACAAAAAGGAACTGAACGACCCGGAAGCTCTGATATGTGCTACCGTTTTGATCCAGGAAAGTACGAATGTGTTTGCTGCGGAGAGTTGCTCTTTGATGCCAATGAAAAATTCGAAAGCAGTTCCGGCTGGCCTTCTTTTACGCAGCCGGCAGAAGTTAATGCTATCAAATATGAACAGGATAACTCCATGTTCATGAGCCGCATCGAGATCCTCTGCAATGTATGTGATGCGCATCTTGGACATGTCTTCCCTGACGGCCCCGCTCCCAGCGGACTCCGTTATTGTGTAAATGCGGTATCACTTCAAAAAGTGGAAGAAGAGAAATCTTAATTCTCAATTCTGTTTTAATAAAAAAACGTGACTTGGTCCTGGAAAATCAAAAAGGCTTTTCCAGGTCCTCTTTCCCAAAGGTCTTCTCCCTTAGCTCATACAAACTGCCCTTCGGTCTCTTTAAAGAAAGCGGATCATTCCCGAAGGCACGGAAAAGCAGTGCGATCGGGCTAATGAAGATGAAATAGACCAGTCCGAGCACGATCGGATTAACCACCCTGCTGAGTATTTCCGCAATCTTATACCAAACCCATACCAGGAAGTCCCCGGCCGGTTTAAACATGAGGCTCAGCAGACCAATACCCAATGCCACATAAGCCAGGATCATATTATCCAGCAGGATAGAGATCAGGAGCAGTCCTGTGACCATCACCAGCTGGGTCTTTGGGGTCTGAGGGTCCTGCTTTACAAAGTCCAGGTCGCGTTCAGGCAGCATAGTTTATCAGAATAAAGTGTAGATAAACGGAGCGATGGAGGACCCTCCCCCGATCACGATCAGGAACCCAAGCAGCAGAAGCACCACAATCACCGGTGCCAGCCAGAATTTCTTCCGTTCTTTCATAAATGCCCATAAATCTTTCAGCAGATCCATACTATATCCTCTTAATCTTTTTCAAAGACCATTTGTTTTCGCCACTCTGGCTGATCTTTCTTGTCAAAAACATAATCACCCATCACCAGATAATCCATTTCTGTATTCATAAAACAGCGATAAGCGTCTTCGGGAGTACACACAATAGGTTCTCCCCTTACATTAAAGCTCGTATTTACCACCATGGCGCAGCCTGTCCGGTCCTCAAAAGCTTTGATCAGTTTCCAGTAACGCGGATTGGTTTCTTTGTGCACCGTCTGTATACGGGCTGAAAAATCAATATGCGTTATAGCCGGGTAGTCCGAACGCTCATAAGCCAGTTTTTCCCTCAGCGGCATTTTATGATAATGTTCCGGCAGTTCATTCCAGTACTCCTCTCCTACCGGCTGTACCAGCAGCATATACGGTGAGTATCCTTCCAGGTCAAAATAGGTGAACGCTTCTTCTGCCAGTACTGAAGGTGCAAATGGCCGGAAGGATTCCCGGTATTTGATCTTCAGGTTCAGTTTTTTCTGCATGTCCGGTTTTCTCGGATCTCCCAGAATACTTCTTCCACCCAGAGCGCGGGGACCGAACTCCATCCGGCCCTGAAACCAGCCCACTACTTTACCCTCGTCAAGCCATTGTGCAGCCTGAGGATAGATCTCTTCTTCCTGAACCTTTAAGGCAACTGCATTCAGCTTTTTAAGACTACGGTCAATATCAAGATTATGATATTCAGGTCCCAGGTAAGCCCCTTTCATCGCATCCGGCTGAACAACCGATCTTTTATTTTCAAAGTACAGGTAATGAACTGCTAGAGCTGCACCTACCGCACCGCCGGCATCGCCCGCAGCAGGTTGAATGAAGATCTTATCAAATATTCCGGCATCCTGTATTTTTCCGTTTGCCACACAATTCAGAGCAACTCCTCCGGCCATACATAGATTAGTGGAACCGGTCAGTTCTCTGGCATGCTCGGCCATTTTCAGTACGATCTCTTCTGTTACTTTCTGAATAGCCAAGGCAAGATCCGCCTCATGCTGCTGCAATTCCGACTCCTCTTCTCTCCGGCTGAACCCGAAGAGTTTTTCCCACTTCTTTTCTTTGATCATTTTCAGACCGGTCGAGTAATCAAAATAAGACTGATCCAGCCAGATGGACCCATCCTCTCTGATATCAACCAGTTCATTCCTGATCTTATCCATATACTCCTGAACCAGCTCTGAATCGGGATCACCGTAAGGAGCCAAACCCATGAGTTTATACTCACCGGAATTTACACGAAAACCCAGGAAGTACGTAAAGGCAGAGTACAGCAGTCCCAGTGAATGCGGAAATTTAAGTTCCTTTATGATGGAGATATCGGAGCCTTTACCAAGCCCAATCGACGCGGTAGCCCACTCTCCCACACCATCGATGGTAAGGATCGCCGATTCTTCATAGGGTGAGGGATAAAAAGCACTGGCCGCATGACTCAGGTGGTGCTCCGGGAATAGTAAATTGACCTTCTCCTTATCGTATTCCTCAATTTCTTTGAGTCCGTCATAGATCTGCTTTTTGAGAAACATCTTTTCTTTAAGCCAAACCGGCATTGAGGTAATAAATGACCGTACGCCCTTTGGAGCAAAGGATAAGTAGGTTTCCAGCAACCGTTCAAATTTCAGGAAGGGTTTATCATAGAACACGATCGCATCAAGATCATCTATCCTAATTCCTGTCTCCTCCAGACACCAGCTGATGGCCTCTGTAGGGAAACGGTCATCATGTTTTCTTCGGGTGAATCGCTCCTCCTGAGCTGCAACTACAATTTCGCCATTCACCGTTACACAAGCAGCGGAGTCGTGATAAAATGCAGATATACCTAAAATTGTCTGATCGTTCATCGCGCAAAAGATACTAATAAGAGATCATTTGCCAAGGTCTTAGTTTTTTAAATTTAGATACAGTATTATTTAAGCCTCAAATCTATCAACAGACCAATTTTAAATGATATTATCGATGACGGGATTCGGTCGAGGAGATGCCACTGATAACGGCACAACTGCGACCGTTGAGATAAAATCACTCAACAGCCGATATATGGACGTGAATATCCGGCTCCCACAACAGCTGCAGGATAAAGAATTACAAGTCAAAGAAGCCATTCTTGACCGTGTGAACCGCGGGAAACTCAATGTTTCGGTACATGTTACAGAAGTAGGCTCTGAAGATCTGGATATATCAGTTAATATTCCCAAGGTGCGCGGATATATGAAGCTGCTGAAAGAAGTTCAGGTAAATGCAGGTATTGAAGAGCCAATCAGTGTAAAAGACCTGACTCAGTTTGGTGATATCTTCATTAATGAAGAAGAAGATGAGGAAGAGACCGAACGAAAATGGATGCTGGTAAAAAAAGCTACACAATCGGCTCTGGATAATCTTATTAACATGCGCCGGCAGGAAGGAACTCAACTCCAGAATGATCTTGAAGATCGTATCAGGACGATCAGTGATAACCTTGAAGTGATCGAAAAAGATACCGAGGGCAAAGGAGAAGAGATCCGAGCGAAACTGCGTGAGCGCATTGCACAGATCATTGAAGAAGATAAGATCGATGAAGATCGTCTGGAGATGGAGATCGCTGTACTGGTTGATAAGATGGATATCACCGAGGAGATCGTCAGACTTAAATCACATTTGAAATTCTTCCTGGATGCCATGCAGAAAAAAGAACCATCAGGTCGACGGCTTAACTTCCTGACCCAGGAGATCAACCGGGAACTGAATACCATAGGCTCCAAAGCTAATAATTCAGACGTGGCTCAAAACGTAGTAGCATCCAAGGAAGCACTGGAACAGATCCGCGAACAGGTACAGAACGTAGAATAAGGGAGATGAAAAAGGGAAAGGTCATCATTCTGGTCGCTCCCAGTGGTTCCGGGAAAAGCACTATGGCAAAGCGCCTGTTTAAGGATTTTGACAATATTAAATTTTCCGTTTCTGCTACTACCCGCCCGCCACGTGAAGGCGAGATTCATGGAAAAGATTACTTTTTCCTGTCTGATGATGAATTCAGCAAGAGAATTGAGGAAAAAGATTTTCTGGAATGGGAGGAATTCTATGGCGGGAAGAGATATGGTACATTGCGCTCAGAGGTTGATAAAATACTAAATTCAGGGTATTTTATTCTTCTTGACGTGGAAGTGAAAGGTGCGGTTAATGTCAAAGAGATCTATGGAGATGAATGTCTCAGTATCTTTATTAAACCTCCCTCACTGCAAACACTGAAGGAAAGGCTCATTGCCCGTGGCACCGAAGATAAAGAAACGCTTCGGCTGCGACTTGAACGAGCCGAAGAAGAACTTACTTACGCCGATCGTTTTGATCGGATCGTTATTAACGATGATCTGGATACCGCTTACAGTGAGATCAACAAGCTGGTATCCGATTTCATGAATAATCAATAAGCAACATGCCTATTAAAACTCTCGATATCGAGAAACTGAAATTCAAAACCGGTAATAAATATGAATTACTGGTAATTCTTTCCAAGAGAGCTCGTCAGATCGCAGCTCAGGAAAAGCTGGAACTGGATGAGAAACTGAAATACTTCGAAGGATTCGAAGACGATGATGAATTCTCATTTAACGAAGAGCAGGAACAAATTTCCAAAGCTTTTGAAGTACTCCCTCACGCTACTCAGAGATCAGTAGACGAAATGCAGGACGATAAGATATACTACCGTCGCCCAGAAGAGGAGTAATCATGCTCTCCGGTAAACGCATCATTCTCGGTGTAACCGGAGGAATTGCAGCTTATAAGGCTGCATACTTACTGAGAGAATTTCAAAAAGCGGGTGCCGAAGTCAGAGTTACTATGACTCCTTCAGCAACCCGCTTTATTGGTTCTGACACCTTTGCTTCCCTGTCAGGCCATGAGGTCGCTGTTGAGATCTTTCCTGATGAAGGCCAGTCGGACGACTGGACCCGCCACATATACTGGGGAGAATGGGCCGATCTATTTGTGATCGCACCCTGTACCGCAAACACCCTGGCTAAGATCACACACGGGATATCTGATAATATGCTGACCAGCACGGTACTTGCTGCCCGCTGCCCCATTCTCATCTGCCCGACCATGGACGGAGAGATGTATGAGTCCCCTTCGGTGTCGAAAAACCTCACAGAGCTGGAGCAAAAAGGCTATCACATTCTTGAACCAGCCAGTGGTTACCTGGCCAGCGGCCTGGAGGGAAAAGGAAGACTGCCAGAAACCGAAGACATTCTGAGATCTGCCTCGGATATCATAGGCAATATGGAAGGCCCTTTAGAGGGTAAAAAAGTTTTAGTTACGGCTGGACCTACCCGTGAATACCTAGATCCCGTACGATTCATATCTAATCCAAGCTCAGGAAAAATGGGCATTGCTATGGCAGAGGCGGCAAGGGATCTCGGCGCTGAAGTGATACTGATACATGGTCCGCTATCGGTTGCAGCCCCCGACGACCTCCGAAGAGTGCCCGTAACCAGTGCTGCTCAGATGTTTGATGCCGTAAAAGAGTATCAGGATGCAGATATAGTAATCATGTCTGCCGCAGTGGCTGATTTCACCCCCTCTGAAGTTCACGAACATAAAGTTAAGAAGTCCGAAAGCGGATCAGAGATCAGATTAAAGAGAACACAGGATATTCTAAAATGGCTAGGAGAAAACAAAAAAGAGGAACAGATCCTGATCGGATTTGCGATGGAGACGGAAAACCTGCTTCGAAATGCCCGAACTAAACTGGATGAAAAGAATGCTGATTATATCATCGCGAACTCCCTCAACGACCAAGATTCCGGGTTCGGGTCGGATCTAAATAAGGTCCATCTGCTGAGTAAAACTTCCGACGAGCAATTTAAAGCCACCAAAAAGGATCTGGGACGAATCCTCTTGAATAAGATCTTTAGGAACAGATATTAAATACTGGTTAGTACTTTTTTTTAATGGAGGATGTCAACTCTCAAACCTCCAACCTAAAAAATCCATTTATAAACCCTGTAGGTCTTGGAAATCGTACAGCCGAGTGCTTCCAGGCTTCGTCGCATGATCCAGTTTTTCTCACTGACAAAACCTCCTTCCATTTCTTTTACGTTCGGATAGTGAATACGGAGCTGTTCAATTCCAAACCGCCAGATCAGTGCTTCAAGCCCTTTTCCTCTGTGTTTTGGAACTGTCCCAAATGCCAAAGGCCGTATGCGACTCACCTTTTTCTTTATGGTTAGAACCCGGGGCAAATGCCACCACCTGAGTTCACCACCGGTTTTAACTGATATTTCATTCATATCGGGTACGGAAACCAGAAAAGATGCCGGCTCACCGTCTATGAAAACTATAGGTGATGTTTCCGGCATAAGTACCGGCTTAACCTTTTGTATGGTCTGCCGGATGGTTTCTCTTGAGATCCCTGTAAATTCTTCCTCTCTCTCCTGCACGACCTGATCCGAGAAAGCTGTGTTATAGATCTGCCGGATGTATTCACCGTCTGTTTCAAGATCTTTTTTAGAGATCGGCCGGATCTCTACTCCTTCCCTGTTAATCAGTCGGTCAGTGATCCTTTTTAATCGTTCAGGGATCTCATCCATGATCTTCCGGTTATACATATAGAGATCATCGAATTTTTCAGGATTAGTAGATTCCACATGTGATTCATAGTAGGGTGCGTGAGTGAGCATACCATAAACGTTCGGACTATCGAATCCGGTTAACTGCACACCCCAGTATCGGTCGTTTTCTCCAAAATTAATGGGTCCGCGGAATCCATGATAGCCCCGCATAGTAAACCATTCTTTGGCAAATTTAATGATCTCACCCATGATCCCTTCTTTATCTGCTAATTCCAGCAGTCCCATTCCACCGAGTTTGGGATCATATCGCTCATCTTTTTCAGGATCGGTAAACAGCGAAAATCGTCCTATGGTTAGCCCGTCCTCCAGTACAATAAAACGTTCACACTCGCCCCCTCTTCGGAATCGCTCATTCCTTTTCTCATCAAAGATCTTTTCGATCTCTTCGCGAAAGGGAGGACACCACTGCTCATTGTCACCATGGAGATCAAAGGGGAGCCTCTGAAACGCTCTGATATCCTCTGAGTTTTTTACGGTTTGTATCCTGAAGGACATCCTTTTTTTATATTATAGTTCAATTTAAGCCGTAACTTAAGACTAAAGTTTTCAACATTCATTCAGCTTTTAACATTTGCGACGTATCAACAGGAAAAAATGGATAACTGCTTTGCTGGCTCTGTCATGCATTGCTAGTGCAGTGATGCTTGTTCATACTCCGGTGAATAATGCAAGAAGCATTCAGACAATGGATGGTTTGGATTCTGTGATCGTTGCCACTCTGAGTGACCACAACATTCAAAGAGCTCATTACCGGGTGTCTTCCACTCCCCTTGACACCGTTTTTACCCGAAAGACCTACCGTGTCAGGGTCCCGCAGCGATTTTCCAAAACGCTCTTACATTATGATCTCAATAAACGTATACACGGATCAGGATTTGAATCACCTTCAAAAGTAACCTTACCTGAAAAAGATCTGGATATCTATTTGTATAAATATAACAGTGTAGTCAGAACCATCCGTGTATATACTGATCTGAGCCTGGATACACTCGAGGTATATCAGGAGGTATCATGGCAGACCGAATAACCTTATTAAAGAGATTTGAATTACAGGAACACCCACAACCCAATCTGATCCGGCTAAGGTACCCTGTATTTCTTTGCCATGGATATGGTGCAATCGGTTCTGTGATAAATTCTGGCCCATTGCATGATCCCTGCATGGAGCTGCGATCTCACGGGATTCCTGCCATCGCTCCCAACATAGTTCCTTATGCGCGTATAGAAACCAGAGCGGAGAATTGGGTTCGTCTGATCAAGGAATTCTGTGAAGATTATAAGTGTGAGAAAGTGAACGTAGTAGCTCACAGTATGGGCGGACTCGATATGCGTAATGCGATCTCCGGTCTTGATGCTTCCGATTATGTTGCTTCCCTGACCACGATCGCAACCCCTCATCACGGGTCCAGCCTGGCTGACCTTATCCTGAAAGCACCGGAGCTGGTCACTGAAAAACTAAGTGAAATGTTCGATTGGTTCGGGGATAATATGTATCCAAAGACCAAAAGTGATGCCCTGGGATCTCTGGAGCAGCTAACTTGTGATTATACTAAAGAAGTGTTCAATCCCGAGAACCCGGATCATGAAGAGGTAGCTTATTATTCCTATAGTGCTGCCGTTGGAAAAGGTACGGAACACTCTCTGAATCCGGTCTACAAATTCCAGAACAGTCATATATTTGATAAAGAAGGGCCGAATGATGCCTTCGTTTCTGTGAAAAGTGCACAATGGGGAGATCATGTCGAAACGGTTCCTTTATCTCATCTGGCACAGATGCATGTTCAGGTCAACAAATCTACGCAAAAGGTCTATGAAAAATTCTGGTGGGACCTGCTGCTAATGCTCTCAGAAAAAGGGCATTGATTTTAAATCATGATTCATGAGTAATTATGAACCGGACGTTGAAAGATTTTCGATGAGATAAAACAAAATCGTCTTTGACCGAATAACTAGGCCGGCGTTGAATTTACCGTAGCTTAAGACTCAAGACTGCCGGGATCCGCATTGTTCAGAATATCATATGCTGTCAGATCGTACTGCAATGGAGTGACAGCCGCTTTTCCGGATTTCAGGATATGGATATCAGAATCCTTGCCTTCATCCAGAAGTTCGAATTTACCGGTTAGCCAGTAATAAGCTCTGTTAAAAGGATCTTTTCTGCCCTCGTATTCTTCTACATATCGTGAATCGGCCATTCGGGCCCACTCAATACCCTGAAATTTACCTGCAGGTGCGTTTACGTTCAGTACCGTACCCCCCGGCAGACCGTTTTCAAGTACATAACGGATCACTCTTCTTGCAGCTTCCTGGCTTCCGCTGAGATCTGCTTCTTCCTCAAATTCAGTACAGCTTACGGCAATTGCCGGATATCCCAGAATAGCTGCTTCGGTTGCAGCGCTAACAGTACCGGAATACAGAATATTGATCCCGGCATTCGAACCGTGATTGATCCCACTGATCACCAGATCCGGCTTTCGGTCAAGTAATTGTCCGTGTGCCAGTTTGATGCAATCGGCCGGCGTCCCGTTCACGGCTTCCCCGTCGAAACGATCAGCAACTTTAAAGCTGCTGGACCTCAGGGGAACCTGTATGGTGATGGCGTGACCGACCGCGCTTTGCTGGCGATCCGGTGCCACGATATAAACATCCCCGAACTCATCGGCTACTTCGGCAAGAGCCTGAATACCAGGTGAGAAAATTCCATCGTCATTACATACCAGAATAAATGGATTGTCGGACATAGATCAACCGCCGTACTGCTCGTCTTTATTTGGAAAGTCTTTTGATTTTACGTCTTTGATATACTGCTGTACCGCTTCCGTCATAACCGAATTAAGATCAGCGTACCTACGCAAAAAGCGTGGATTAAATTCTTTATTGAGCCCAAGCATATCATGTAATACCAGCACCTGTCCGTCACACTGAGGCCCGGCGCCGATTCCTATGGTAGGAATGGAAAGCTCCTCAGTTACTTTTGCAGCCAGTTGTGCTGGGATCTTTTCAAGCACGAGTGAGAAACATCCGGCTTCTTCAAGAAGCTTGGCATCCCTGATCAGTTCCTTTGCCTCTTCATCTTCTGTAGCACGAACCTTGTAGGTTCCGAATTTATAAATACTTTGCGGTGTAAGCCCAAGGTGACCCATCACCGGAATACCGGCATCAACTATTTTCTTCACTGTATCAATGATCGGTTTGCCGCCTTCCATTTTAATAGCATGAGCCCCGGCTTCTTTCATCATTCGTCCGGCATTGATAAGTGCTTCCTTAGAAGTCACCTGATAGCTCATGAAAGGCATGTCCGCAATTACCAGTGCCCGGTCTACTCCCCTCACCACACAGGAAGTATGATAGATCATATGTTCCAGGGTCATTGGAACGGTGGTCTCAAACCCTGCCATCACATTACTGGCAGAATCCCCCACCAGAATGATTTCGATTCCGGCGTGGTCAATAATACTGGCCATGGTGAAGTCGTAGGCTGTAAGCATGGAGATCTTCTCTCCTTTGCTTTTCATGTCTACGACAGTCTGAGTCGTGATCTTTAGCGGTTTCTCAGAAGATTTCTGGGTACTCATGCCTTCTCCTTTGGCACGATGGCTGCAGAGGCTTCCAGTTCACAGGTCACTTCACCGTCTACAGTAGCTTTTGCTTTCATGGTAGCAAAGTTTCTTCGGATACTGCCCATTTCGACTTCAAGGATCAATTGGTCACCCGGCACGACCTGCTTTCTGAACTTACAATTATTGATACCGGTAAAAACCATCAGGTAATCCTCAGGGTTATCTACCTGAGTTTTCATCATCATGATGGCACCGGTCTGAGCCAGTGCTTCTACCTGTAAAACACCCGGCATGATCGGAGCACCGGGAAAATGGCCGTTAAAGAATTCTTCGTTGGCCGTTACATTCTTAAGAGCTTTAATACTACCCTCTTCGATTACAAGTACTCGGTCTACCAGCAAAAAAGGATACCGGTGTGGCAGCAGTTTTTTTATTTCTTCTATCTTCATAGATCTGATTGTTTAAAATGTGGGGCAATATACAATTATTGAACTACTCCGACATAGATATATGCGATTCCGCCCGTTAGCTTTACGGCTCTGCTGCTCTCAAAAGAACCGCTTTTGTCCATGATCGCCAGAAACCGGTCTCCGGCGGGAAATTCTGCACTGGTACGAGGCAGATAGGTATATGCCTCCCTGTTGCCACTCAGCCATCCCCCGATCGCCGGCATGATATGCTGACTATACATCTCATATGGAAGCTTCATCAGACCCTTAGGCTGGCCAAATTCAAGCACAACAACACGCCCGCCTGGTTTTACAACCCTGGCCATATCTTTGAGGGCCACCAGGGGATCATCAACATTACGGATTCCGAATGAGATGCTGGCTATATCGAATTTATTGTCCTCATAGGGAAGATTCATGGCATCAGCGACCTCAAAGTCGATCTCTAACCCTTCTTCCTTCGCTTTTCCCGGAGCAGGCTCGATCATAGGTGCACAAAAATCTGTACCCAACACATAACCTTTGCTTCCGACCTTCTTTTTGAACTCGATGGCCAGGTCACCCGTCCCGGTTGCGCAATCCAGTACATGATCTCCTTCAATAGCTCCGCTTTCAGCTACCGTCTTCTTTCTCCATGCATGATGCACTCCGAATGATAAGATACTGTTTATCCGATCGTAATCGCTTGCGATGTCCGCAAACATCGACCTTACTTTTTCACTCATAAATAAATATAAATTAGGCTTTGGCAGTTAAAACCAATGACAGCCGCAAATGGTTTCTCAGATTTGATAAGATAAGAATAAAGGGGGCAGTATTCAGAATTCAGTACTTTTAAAGATGCCCGGTATAATTCAGCATCTCTGCCTCAAATCGATCACCATCCCAGAATAATCGGTTGATCCCTCCGTTGGTATGCTCGATCTGATGCATATTTTTTAATCCCAGCCCCAGCCATTCGGATAACAGGATTCGGATCAGCCTCCCGTGAAGAATAAATACAATATGTTCTTCCTCTGCTTCTTTGAGGATCTCATGCACCTTCCCTGAGGCTCTCAGAAATACTTCCTCAGGAGATTCTCCTTCATCAGGTGCGAAGGATGTGTTTCCGCTGCTCCACTGCTGATGTATGATCTCGATCTGATCCCGAATATTTGGAAATACCTTCCCTTCAAGTACACCGAAATTCATCTCATCCAGCTCGGTATAAGATTCAGGTACTAATCCGACTCTCTCAATTAATGGAGCAGCAGTCTCTATCGTCCTTTTGAGACTACTTACTACGATTCGCTCAACCGGATGGGATTTCAGATAATCATTTACAGCACTGGCCTGCCTGAAACCTGTATCATTTATAGATGCGTTAATAGAACGGCCCTGTATCTTCTGAGCTTTATTTACATCCGTTTCTCCATGTCGGATTATGAACAGAGTTTTCATTTATAAAGAGATTCCAAAAGATTCAAAATACAGTTGCTGATACAGCTCTAATAAAGCCTTTTCAAAAGTATTGAGCTGATACTCTGTATTCATTTTCTCTTCTTTACTCATCCAGTGAACCGCTTCATCCGGAAAATTGACCTGACTCATATTAGCCCTGGCACTGTACGTTTTAGTATGCTTCAGCTCATTATTATCCCAGAAACTTACGATCATGCTTACTTTGTAGATCGGCCCGGGATGAGGAATATTCAGACTCATAAATCCTTTTCGGACAGTGATCTCATCCACCTGTATAACCCAGTCAGATAATTCCCGCTCGTCGGTATATTCATAATTACCTGTAAAATCCTGATACCCTTTTATTACCTGTTTAAGCAGTTCATCACCGGTCTGCCCGATGATGTCGTCTCTTTGAATACTTTTGATGACCTCATCAGAAAAATGATCTGTATACGATTCGATGTTGACTCTTTCCGATGTATGCAAAACAAAATGAGACGGTGCGATCTCATCGATCAATGGGTCCTGTGAGACACAGGAAAACGTTAGCATTGCAAGGATGATCAGGCTAAAAGTTGTACTACTTTTTTTCACTTTTTCCTTTTCTGTGGTAATTCGCAATTCTGATCAGATCGTCTTCCATTCGTTGCATATCTCCGGTCAGCTTTCCTTCACTCATACCATAGCGGATCAGGATCATATTCAGCAGACGGTCGGTTCTGGGCAGTTTTATCTTAATAAACTTATCAGCAAACCAATCGGTGAGTAATCCCAGTATCCTCACTTTTAACAGCAGAAATATTACCACCCCTACCCAAAATGCTGTAAACATAGATGAATAAGAAAAATAGGCTAATACCAGACCCTGACTCACATAGAGTATCCCGTCATTATTCAGCAGCCTGACCAATGGGGTCAGAAACAGAAACGAGAACAGGGACACATTCCAGTAACATATCTGGTAAAACATGAGAGCAATGGCACCACTGAGATAGGGGTCAGTACCACTTAGGCTGAGTATAAAAAATAAAACCAATGCCAGTCCATTACCACTTTCCAGCCAGATATCAGCCGTTCGAATGATCTTTTCAAGTGAGATTTCTTCGAGCAGACCGGGTACATATTTGTTGATCCCATCGCGGGTGATCCTGTACCAATTACCTCTGGAGGTCGTGATACCGATCTCCATTTCCAGCATATGCCAGCCTTTTTTTTCTTCTGTATTTTTCTGCATGCCGTAATATAAGCCTATTACCTGACCATTTCAGGCTTTGGCAATACTAACGATCCCACACTTTACTCCGCATTCATTAAAGATACAACTGGCTAGTTCAAAAGTAGTAGTTCCGGTAGTAAACACATCATCCACAATAATGCACAAACGGTCTCTAAGTTTGTCGGGTTCAGAAACTCTGAATGCATCAGTGATATTTTTTATCCTCCGGTTAAGATCAAAACCGGTTTGAGTTTTAGTATTGTTCTGACGCTGCACCACATACCTTGCAGCAATATCCCAGCCCGTCACTTCTGAGATGCCTGCTGCAATTAAAAATGACTGATTATAACCCCGTATTTTATACCTGGCCTCATGTAACGGAACAGGTATGAGCAACACTTCATGACTACTGTTCATTATACAAGAATGCTTCATCAGCTGTGATCCAAGCATTCTGCCGGTATCAATTCCGATACCGGTCAGCCGGTCATATTTAAGTTTATGCAGCAGCATTTGCAGATGTCCTCCCTTATCAAATTTCCACATTGAATATTGAAAAAGAACCGACTCCGGTAATACCATCTGCTGCTCTGAATCCGGCTTTAAGGAACATTTCTCAAATTCACTGCTTAAACAAAGCATACAGATCACATTTTCTGATCTGCTTAAACTGAAACCGCAGATCAGGCAGATATTGGGAAAGATCACCTCTCCACCACCACGGATGATATTCTTCAGGATGCGGATCATTTCATCATTTATTCTTTGCTTTTGCTATCAACATTATTTACTTAGTTTCAACCCATTGCACAAACTCCTTTTGTAACCAATTTTTCTATGTCACTCGGTAAAGATCTTGCATCCATTCGAAAAGAACAGAATCTCACCCTGGAGGATATTCAGCATGAGAATAAAATGTCTCTGGATACTCTGAAGAGCATTGAAGACGGAAGTATTTTTGATCAGGACGAAAGCCAGATCACCTATATCCGAAGTTTTGTACGAAGCTATGCTAAGGCGCTGAAGATCCCGGAAGAAAATATAGTGGCAGCTTTAGATGCAGTGGAAGTAGGGATCTATCATAAAGGGATCCTTATGGGAGAGACCCTCGACATGGAACCTGTTCCGGAGCTTCCCGAAGAAAAGCCGAAGGAAACGGTAGCACAGGACCCTGTACCCGCACCGACTAAAAAAGCTGAAAATGCAAAACAAGCTCCTGAGGTCGATCAGATCAACTGGGCTGATATGGGTCGTAAATTTTCTCCCGGAACACGAAATCCCCGTCTTTGGATGCTGGGTTCCCTGATCGTAATCATAATTCTCATTGTGTCCATTGCCTGGATATACAGAGATAATATCGGAAACCTTTTGTCCTCTGAGGAAGTAGCCAGTGAGCAGGTTGATGATCAGCAAAATGACACTTCAAATATGATAAACGCTGTCGATTCAACAGAGAATGAAACTGAAGCCACTCCTGAACCGAATGAACCGAATATTGCAGCCTCTCCGGCTGAAAGCAGCCAAAATACTGTTATGCCGGATACCCTCACTGTCACGGTTTATGCAGCTAATGGTCAGCTGGAACCGGTACGGGTGATCAGTGATTTTAACTGGAAGACGAATCCATTCTGGATGGAACAAGGGGAAGCTTATAGTTTTGATTTCCGGGATACTTTACTGGTCAGAGGTCAGTATTCCCGGTTTCTGTTGCTATACAATGGGCATTTGATAGAGAATCCGCGAATGAATTACTTCAGTGATGAGTTTGATGCTATACTGGTATCAAGGGCTATTTTAAGCGATGACCGATATCAGGAAGCAGCTCCTGATGAATTTCCACTTGAGGTGGGCCCGCCTGATACTATAGAATATAAAATCCGATTTTAGCATTAAGCGAAAGCAACTTTATGAAGCCTGAAGAAGCCCGAAAGAAAGTTCAGGAACTTCGGGAAGTCCTGAATGAAGCCAACAAAGCATATTATCAGGAAGCCCGCCCGTTCATTAGTGACAAGGAATTTGACGAGAAGCTCAAAGAACTTCAGCAGCTGGAAGACAAGTTTGATCTTCATGATCCGGATTCTCCGACTAACCGAGTAGGCGGGGAAGTCTCCTCAACCTTTGAGACTGTTCAGCACCCTACCCCCATGCTAAGTCTCGACAACACCTATAACGAGGACGAACTCAATGATTTTGACGGAAGGGTTCGCCGCATACTCGGGCATGATGACTATAATTATATGGTGGAACTCAAATTTGACGGAGCGTCTATGCGACTTCGTTATGAGAAAGGAGACCTCGTGGTAGGGGCCACCCGTGGGGACGGTGAAAAGGGTGATGATATCACCAATAATGTTAAGACCATCCGGGTTATCCCGCTTCACCTTAATGGTGATTTTCCTGAGATCGTTGAGGTGCGGGGAGAAGCTTACATGGAAAAGGAGGCATTTGCACGCCTGAATGAGCGCCGGGAAGAAGAAGGCTTGAATGTATTTGCAAATCCAAGGAATTCTACCGCGGGTTCTCTTAAAATGCAGGACCCTAAAGCAGTTGCCAGACGGCCGATCAAATTCCTGGCTTTCGACCTCATCCTTCAGGATACCGAAGACAGCCTTACTCAAGTACGTAAAATGGAACTCCTCAAAGAATTCGGCCTGCCCGTTTCCGAACACTACAGGACTTGTGATACCATCAATGAAGTACATGAAGTAATCAGGGAATGGGACAGTCTACGACATGATCTTCCCTATGAAACGGATGGAGTGGTTGTCAAAGTCAACCAAAGTTCACTTCGGGACGAACTGGGAACCACCTCTAAGTTTCCACGATGGGCTATTGCCTATAAATTTGAAGCTGAACAGGAAGAGACGGTCATCAATGATATCACTCTTCAGGTCGGGAGACTGGGCACCATCACCCCGGTAGCGGAACTGGAACCGGTATTGCTGGCGGGAACGACCGTAAAACGAGCCTCTCTGCATAACGAAGATGAGATTCGAAGAAAAGATGTCCGAATCGGTGATCGAGTACTGGTTGAGAAAGCCGGTGAGATCATACCGCAGGTTGTAAATGTGCTAGACGCGGATCGTGTTGACCGTAATGAACCCTTTGAATTTCCCTCAGAATGTCCGGCCTGCAGCACGGAGTTGATCAAATTTGAAGGGGAAGTCGCATGGAGATGTGTAAACCCTACATGCCCCCCGCAGGTACGCATCCGAATTGAACATTTCTCGGCAAGAGATGCCATGGATATCGAAGGTTTAGGCGAGTCCGTGGTAGACCAGTTAGTCAGTGCTGGGCTGATCACGACCTATGCAGACCTGTATGATCTTCAGAAAGAAGATATCGTGGATCTGGATCGTATGGCCGATAAAAGTGCACAAAACCTGATCGATGCTATTCAGAAAAGTAAGGATCAGCCTTTCGAAAGACTGATCTATGCACTGGGAATACGCTTCGTAGGCAAAACCGTAGCCAAAGACCTGGCAAAAGCTCTGAAAAACATAGAGAGATTGCGATCTGCCGGCATCGGGGAAATGACCGGTATAGATGCCATCGGACCAAAGATCGCAGAATCAGTTCACAACTTCTTCTCCAATCAGAAGAATCAGCAGATCGTCGACAAACTTATCGAAAAAGGTTTGCAAACGGAGTTTGAAGACACCCAACAATCGAGCAGACTGGAAGGTAAGAAATTTGTTCTGACCGGTTCGCTGCCCACTCTTACCCGTAAGGAAGCTAAAGACCTTATCGAGCAGAACGGGGGTAAGACCGCTTCTTCTGTAAGTAAGAATACCGATTTTGTCCTGGCGGGTGAATCGGCCGGTTCTAAACTCGATAAAGCCAATGAGCTGGGCATAGAGGTCATAGATGAGTCTGAATTTTTGAATATGATTGATGGGTAGTTAATGCTTATCTTTACAAAAACAGGTTAAGCGTTATCTCCCATGGACATAAAACCACTTGATACCGAACAGATCGGTTTAAAGACCCTTGAAAAACATCTGATCCGTTCGAAAAGCAAGGTCTCTCTTAAGATCGGATTACCTAAAGAGATCTCTAATGATGAAAGAAGAGTATCCCTTACACCGGGCGGAGTTTCGATTCTCCGTGCGAACGGGCATGAGATTTTTATTGAAAAACACGCCGCGGATGACGCAAATTTTACGGACCAGGAATTTGCAGATGCGGGTGCTGAAATTGCCTATTCGGCCGAAGAGGTTTTCAAGAAATCTGAACTCATCCTGAAGATCTCTCCCCTTACCAATAATGAGCTCGAATACCTGCAGCCGGACCAGTCCATTATTTCAGCTTTGCACATTGGCACACAAACCGAGCAATACCTTGAAACACTGACCAAAAAAAGTGTTACTGGTATCGGCTATGAATTTATTAAAGGAGATGACCGCGAATTCCCTATTGTCAGAATGATGCATGAGATCACCGGTTCAATGGCCGTACAGATCGCAGCTCATTATCTCGAGAGTCTGAATGGTGGGATGGGTATCATGCTGGGGGGGATATCGGGAGTACCGCCGGCTACCGTCGTGATCCTGGGAGCCGGAATCACCGGTGAATACGCGGCCCGGACTGCCCTTGGATACGGTGCGCAGGTATTTGTCATGGATACCGATCTTACCGCGCTCAGAAGATTAGAGAACGCCCTGGATCGGCGGATCATTACTGCCGTAGCTAATCATCAGTATCTGTCTTCTGCTCTTCAGTATGCAGATGTGGTGATTGGAGCAGCTCCATCCGAAGGAGACCGATCTCCCTGCTGGGTTACAGAAGACATGGTAATAGGCATGAAGTCCGGATCGGTGATCGTGGATACCGTCATTGATCAGGGCGGATGTGTGGCAACCAGCCGGGCAACCACTCATTCAAATCCGATCTTTATGGAACACGAAGTTATCCACTACTGTGTACCGAATATTCCTGCCAATGCTGCCCGAACAGCCACTTATGCACTCAATAATGTACTGGTACCCTACGTTCTGGCTATCGGTGATGCCGGTGGAGTTAAAGAATGCCTATGGGAAAACGTAGCCCTGAGAAACGGCACCTATACTTATAAAAAACACCTTACCAAAAAATCACTGGCTAATATGTTCGATATGCCCTACCGGGAGATCGAAATGCTGATCGCTTCACAAATTTGATCCATAATGTCAGAATTCAGTAAAGAAAATTTTCTCAGGATCAACCTGATCAACTGGGCACTTACCGTACCCATGATCGTGCTTTTCTCCTGGCCTTACTACTATGCAGCCGGGATGCTTGGGATGCAGGAAAGCCTACGCTTCGTAGGTTCATTTATATTTGCCATACCATTCATGATCACCATATTGCACGGGCATGTAACTATGGCTTTAGGACTTGCGCATCGTGATCACTACTATCAGTGGCTGGTAGATCACCCCTATTCGTACGGGCTATTCTTTTCCAGACTGGAGATCAGTACAAGATTCAGGCTGATTCTACTAATTACCAGCCTGCTCCTACTTCCTTTCGATTACATCATCAATCTCTAAATAGGACTACCTTTCTTTACCGCTTCTACCACTGAAGGGTCCAGCAGTGTCGAAGTATCTCCAAGGTTATCCAGGTCATCAGCTGCGATCTTTCTTAGGATACGTCTCATGATCTTTCCGGACCTTGTTTTAGGCAATCCGGGTACGATCTGAATCTTATCGGGTTTGGCGATCGGGCCAATGATCTTGGTTACCAGATCGAGCAGCTCTTTCTTGAATTCGTCCGTATTTTTGATCTCTCCTTCGCAGATCATGAAGGCAAATACACCCTGCCCCTTTATGTCATGAGGATAGCCTACCACTGCCGTCTCCACCACTTTAGGATGCTCGTCTAAAGCATTCTCGATTTCCGCGGTTCCGAGACGGTGTCCGGAGACATTTAATACATCATCCACACGGCCGGTGATCCGGTAATACCCTTCCTCATCCCTTCGGCATCCGTCTCCTGTGAAGTAGTAGCCTTTATAAGTACTCAGGTAGGTCTGTTTATAGCGCTCATGATCACCCCAAACCGTTCTGGCTATAGAAGGCCAGGGATGTTTTATACAAAGGTTTCCTTCAACTCCGTTACCTTTGATCTCATTACCGTTCTCATCCATCAGTACCGGAAATACTCCCGGCAGGGGTAGTGTGGCAAAACCCGGTTTAGTTGGAGTGATCCCGGCCAGAGGAGAGATCATAATACCTCCGGTCTCAGTCTGCCACCAGGTATCTACAATAGAACACCGGTTACCTCCTATGTGATCATGATACCAGTGCCACGCTTCCTCGTTGATCGGTTCACCGACCGTTCCAAGCACTTTAAGGGAACCAAGATCATATTTATGTACATATTCCAGGTCATAGGACATCAGAGCCCGGATTGCCGTTGGTGCCGTATAGAAATGAGTAACCCGGTACTTTTCCACTACTTCCCAGAAACGACCCGGATCGGGGTAGGTTGGTGTACCTTCAAAAATGATCCCTGTTGCACCATTCAGCAACGGGCCATAAATAATGTAACTGTGACCGGTGATCCAGCCGGCATCGGCAGTACACCAGTATACATCATCTGCACCTACCTGGAATACATTTCGGAAGGAATAACTGGTATAAACCATATATCCGCCACAGGTGTGCATGACCCCTTTAGGCTTACCTGTTGAACCGGAGGTATAAAGTATAAATAATGGATCCTCTGCATCCATCTCAACGGCTTCATGATTTTTAGAGGCATTCCGGATCAATAAATGCCACCATTCATCACGACCTTCAACCCAGTCGATCTCACGGTTGGTCCGCTGACATACAATTACAGATTCCACACAAGGGCTGCTCTTAAGTGCTTCATCTGAAATATCTTTCAGAGGCACATGCTTATCTCCCCTCCGAAGACCATCATTTGTGATCAGCATTTTAGCTTCACAATCATTGATACGTTCACTGAGCGACTGTGCTGAGAATCCTGCAAAGACGATAGAGTGTATTGCCCCTACCCTGGCACAGGCGAGTGCAGCGATCACCAGTTCCGGAGTCATGGCCATATAAATACATACACGATCCCCTTTTTTGACCCCTTTACTTTCCAGAACATTTGCAAAGCGGCACACATCTTCATGAAGCTGGCGGTATGTGATTGTACGCCGGAATGAATCCGGATGATTTGGCTCAAAAATAAAAGCGGTTTTATTACCGATCGTATTCAGATGTCTATCAAGGGCATTCTCGGTAATATTTAGTTTACCACCCTCGAACCATTTGATATCAGCTGTCTCAAATCCGCCCGACTGAACCTTATCCCATCTTTTCCGCCAGTAAAAGGTCCCGGCTTCATGATCCCAGAATTTGAGACGGTCCTCCCTGCTTTCATTGAACACTTGCTGATACTCTTCAAAGGATTTGATGTTAAGCCACATATATGATTGTATTTAATTAAAAACAGGGTCCTATGTTGTCTTTTTTTGCTCTATTAATCAAGTATGCTTAAAGGAAATATTTATAATTTCATCACATGACTAAACGGTATGAGTTAAGGAATTAGAAATTTGATCGCTGTGTTAGCCCAATACAGAAAAAGCATGTTAGCATAAGTTAGAGGATGACCGTAGGACGTAGACATATAAATGAATGGTTCGAAAAAAAGAATTGGACCGTTTTTGATTTTCAACTAGAGACCTGGAATGCTTTCCTGGAAGGAAAAAACGGTCTGCTGAATGCCCCTACCGGCAGTGGTAAGACCTTGGCTCTATTTCTTCCTAACCTGATCCGTTTTATAGATAAGTATCCGGATGATTTCAGAGAAAAGGAGGATCTTGGGCTACAGCTGTTATGGATCACACCACTCCGGGCATTGGCAAAAGATCTTGAGAAGAACCTGAACCAGGCTCTTAAAGAATTGGAGATACCATGGAAAGTGGAACGACGAACGGGTGACGTATCCCAGTCTGTAAAGCAACGACAGAATAAGAGAATGCCGGAAGTGTTGATCACAACTCCGGAGAGCATGCATGTTCTCTTTGCAAAAAAAGGTTACGAAAACTATTTCCGAGAGCTGAATGCCCTGGTAGTTGATGAGTGGCATGAATTACTGGGTTCCAAAAGAGGTATTCAGACCGAGCTAATGGTTTCCCGTCTTAAGGCAATTCAGCCCGATTTACAGGTCTGGGGGATCTCGGCAACGATTGGAAACCTGAACGAAGCACAGGAAGTACTCTTAGGCTCCGGGTATGATCCAGATAAGAGTGTGATCATCCGGTCTCAGATACGTAAGAAGATAGAAATCGAATCGATCCTCCCGGATGAAATTGAGAAATTTCCATGGTATGGTCATCTTGGACTAAATCTTCTCCATAAGATCCTGCCAGTCATTGAACAAAGCCGCTCTACGTTGGTCTTCACTAATACACGCGGTCAGTCGGAAATTTGGTTTCAGCAAATTCTACAGGCCCAGCCTGACCTTGCCGGGTCCATCGCTATTCATCATGGATCGCTTAACCGGGAAGTTAGAAACTGGGTGGAAGATTCTCTCAGCGAAGGATCCCTTAAAGCTGTGGTGTGTACATCAAGTCTAGATCTGGGGGTCGATTTCACACCGGTAGAAACAGTCATTCAGATCGGCAGCCCCAAAGGGGTTGCCCGATTTCTGCAAAGAGCCGGTCGGTCAGGTCACAGCCCTGATGCTACCAGCAGGATATATTTTGTCCCAACTCATGCATTGGAACTGATCGAAGCTGCTGCACTGAAAGCCGCAGTTCATGATGAGGACATGGAAAGCCGGAACCCTATTATTAAACCCTACGATGTACTCATACAGTACATGGTAACACTTGCTGTTTCTGATGGATTCTATCCGGATCAGTTATACAATGAACTCATTAATACCTTTGCCTATCAGACCCTGAATCGCTCTGAATGGGATGATCTGCTCTTATTCATTACACAGGGAGGCAGATCTCTTTCTCGCTATCAGGAATATTCAAAAGTAGATATTGAAGAAGACGGTCTATACAAAGTAAACAGCCGCAAGATCGCCCGACGTCACCGGATGAGCATTGGAACCATTGCCAGCGACGCCATGCTTAGAGTAAAATATATGAGTGGCGGTTCATTGGGATCCATCGAGGAGTGGTTCATATCCAGTATGAATCCCGGTGATAAATTCTGGTTTGCCGGGCGAAACCTGGAACTGGTCCGTATTAAAGAAATGACTGTGTATGTACGAAGAGCTAAAGGTACCAAATCCAGAGTCCCCAGCTGGCTGGGAGGACGAATGTCTCTGTCATCAAATATGTCCCGGATCCTGCGGAATAAAATGCACGAAGCGATCTCAGGTAAAGCTGAAGATATCGAGCTAAAGACCATTCAGCCGATCCTGGATGTTCAGGAAGACTGGTCTATCCTTCCGGATGAAGATCAGTTTCTCATCGAAAAGACGTTTTCCAGAGAAGGGTGTCATGTTTTCTTTTTTCCTTTTGAAGGGAGATATGTTCATGAGGGGATGTCAGCACTGATCGCTCAGCGACTTTCCCAGATACAACCTATTACTTTCTCCATTGCTATGAACGATTATGGTTTCGAATTGCTGTCTGATCAGGATATCCCAATCGAGGAAGCATTAGAAAATGATCTTCTTTCCCTCGAAAATTTGGTGGAAGATATAAGGTTGAGTATCAATAATACTGAGCTGGCAAAAAGAAGGTTCCGGGAAATTTGCCAGATCTCAGGACTTGTTTTTCAGGGCTTCCCCGGAAATGCTAAAAAAGGAAAACATCTGCAGATGTCCTCAAGTCTGTTTTTTGATGTATTTTCTGAATACGAACCCGAACACCTGTTATTGCAGCAGGCCTATGATGAGGTGATGCACTTCCAGCTGGATGAAAATCGTCTCAGGAAGGCTTTATTGAATATTTCTGATCAGGAGATCGTACTGAATTATCCGGAGCGATTTACACCCTATGCTTTTCCGATCATGGTTGATCGGCTCAGGGAAAAACTCAGTAGTGAAAAACTGATCGATCGCGTCAGAAAAATGCAGCAGCAACTTGAAAAACATACCTGACAGATGTCAAAGGAATCGACTGAAATAATAATATGTCAACAAGGCCTCGTTCTTCATCCCGATAAAGCCCTTTTCTGGAAAGAAGAGAATACTCTCATTCTGTCAGACCCTCATTTTAGTAAAACCGCCCACTTCCGTAAAAATGGAATCGCCGTTCCTGCATCTGTAGATGATAATAACTACCGGATCATGGATCAGTTGATCGATCTGTTTGAACCATCCCGTTTACTGATCCTTGGCGATCTTTTTCACAGTGACTATAATAATGAGATGCAGGAATTCGGCAAATGGAGAGACCGGAATTCTGCACTCGAAATAGAACTCACATTGGGAAACCATGATAAACTGGATCCTTATTTTTACAGCCTGCTGGGCATATCTGCTCATAATTATATAAAGGAAGGACCTTTTTTCTTTACTCATGATCCTGATGATCTCAAGGAAGACCCGGAGGGATATTTCATGCACGGACACATTCATCCCTCAGTCAAGATCAGGGGTAGAGGAAGACAGTCCGTTTACCTGCCCTGTTTTCTATTCAGGGAAGAATATTCCATTTTACCTTCTTTTGGAGGATTCACAGGAACGCATAGGATCGAACATAAAACCGGAGACAGAGTTTATGCAATTCTGGAAGATCAGGTATTGGAACTGGCAGCAAAATAAAGCATCACACAAAATGTGTTACAAAAAAAATATTCTAACAGGATCTATTCTTATTACCCTATTATTTCTTTTCGGCTCTGAAATGTTACACGCTCAAATTTCAGGTAATGAAATGAATAATTTGTTCAGCCGTTCTCAGGACCTTCAGCGCAGTGCAATGTATGTTTTAGGATCCTGGGCCACAGTCAACATCATCAGTGGTGCGATCGGCACTTTAAAGAGCAGTGGCAGCACTAAGTATTTCCATCAGATGAATGCAGGATGGAACCTGGTGAATTTCGCTATAGCCGGGGCTAGTCTTTACAGTCTGAGTACTACAGACCCCTTCTCTCTTTCGTCCTCGGAGATCTTTGGAAAGATGAATAATCTGGATAAGTTTTTGTTGCTCAATGCCGGTCTGGATCTGGGGTATATAGCAACCGGTGCATGGCTGTGGGAACGCGGCTTACGTAAAGGATCTGAGCGTCTCACAGGCTATGGGAAGTCATTAATGATGCAAGGCGGCTTTTTGCTGATCTTTGACGGAATATTCTATGCCCTGCACTCCCCCTTAACCGGTCAATTAGCTGAGACCGGACTCACGGTTGAAATAGCTTTCAACTCAGTCCGAATTCATTTCTGAAGATCTACTCGTTCGACTTTCTCTTGTAACAATGATGTAATCTGCTCAGAATTCGGGATTTTCGCGTACGCACATTCGCGCTTGAAATATCGAATTCCTGCATAGCTTCTTCAGTAGTAGCATCCGGCTTGTCTATAAAGTACTCAATGAACTTCCGGCTTTTTTCTCGTAATTCTTCCAGACAGGCTTCCAGAATACGCTGTCGTTCTTTATCAAGAAGACGGCTCATTTGCTCTTCGGGCTCATAAAGGTCGTTCAGAGCTTCCTCCTCGTAATTAAATTTATGCTGCCTCTTGGAATAACGCAGATATTCATGCCTGCAGGCTTTGATCAGATAACTGAAGATATACTTACTTTCTTTGATCTTATCTTTGCGTATCTGTTCAAAAACGTCCAGAAAAGCTTGCTGAACACACTCTCGGGCTGCTCCTCGTTCGGCATTCATCACAACTGCCAGGTAATCCTGTAGCCTGGGAAGAACTTCATTGATAAGCTCACCAGCCTTAGCATCATCACCCTTTTGCAGAGCTTCCACTAACTCAGAATAATCTACTCGTCCGTTCGACAATGTTATGATGATTTATTTGATGGGACCCTGAATAAGCCAGTCTGTATCCCGGTGTTCCGTAAAGATAAGAGGATGAAATGTTTATCAAAATGTTTTCTTAGACACATCATATTCGACTTTTATTTGAAATATTAATTTTTTTTAATAAAATAGTAGCTCATTTATTAGAAATGATTTAGGTTAATTGTGTAACAAAATAAAGATACGGGACTCTTACAGTCGACTATAAATACATCTATAAAATTCACATAATCTAACATTGAACTGTAACAAATAGGGTTTTTATACCTCTTGTTCTTAACCCAACGTACAATCAAATTTTTATCTAGCTATGAAATCTCTTAAGTCATTATTCGCCGTTACCTGCATCGTTTTACTCTCAGCCGGTTGCGCTTCCGTTACCGACGC